>CAZOAX010000482.1:0-1502 GCA_964577735.1 uncultured bacterium | reverse complement strand
ACTGTGGCTACATGGCCAATGTGGGGCTCATATCAGCCGTAGCAAACCAAGATAGTGTCATCTTCTTTGATACTCAAGTGCATGCATCCACACATGATGGGATTCATTTAAGTAAAGCTAAGTCATTCCCTTTTAAGCATAACAATCTTGAGCATCTTGAAAAGCGCCTGCAAAGCATTCATTCCCAAAAAGACCGCTTTATTTGTATTGAATCCATCTATTCGACAGATGGTTCCATGGCTCCCCTACTTGAGATCAGCAGACTAGCCAAAAAATATGAAGCACATCTGATTGTCGATGAAGCGCATGCTGTTGGTGTTTGCGGCCCCAAAGGACGTGGCCTTGTCGCTGAGCACAACCTCACTGATCATGTTTTTGCTCAGGTGACTACCTTTGGAAAAGCTCTAGGAGTTTGTGGAGCTATTGTCCTTGGCAGCCCCACTTTAAAAGAAGCGCTCATTAATTTTGCAACGCCTTACATCTACACGACCGCACTTCCCTTTCAAACTCTTGCAGCGATCAAATGCAGCTATGACTTATTCCCTGAAATGGATGCAGAAAGAGCGCAACTTCAAAAGCTCATTCAATTCTTTCAAGGCCCTTCTCAAACTCATATCCAATCGATACCCATTAAAGGCAATGAAGCTGTCAAACGCGCCGCTCATAATATGGCCAAAAATGGTTTAGATGTAAGAGCACTCATGAGCCCGACTGTCAAACGTGGACATGAAGTGCTTCGCATCTGTTTGCACGCATTTAATACAGAAACGGAATTGGAGCTGCTTTTATGCATAAAATAATGGTCGCCGGAATCGACACAAACGTAGGGAAAACCGTTACTTCAGCTATTCTTACCACTCTTTTAAATGGAGATTATTGGAAACCCATCCAATGCGGAGAGCCGGATACAGCAATGATGAAGCACTTGCTTGATCCTCATTACAGGATCCACCCACCTTCCTATTCCTTAAAAGCTCCTTTGTCTCCCCATCATGCAGCCCGTTTAGAAAATACTACGATTAACTTGAACACGATCATCCCTCCTGTAACTACACGACCCTTGATCATCGAAGGAGCGGGCGGCATATTTGTTCCTTTGACCTCAAATATTTTAACTATGGACCTCTTTCAATCCTGGGATTGTCAATGGGTCCTTGTGTCCAAGCATTATCTTGGCAGCATTAATCACACGCTTTTAACCATTGACGCCTTGAAAAAGCGCCGCATCCCCCTACTCGGGATCATTTTTAATGGAGAACCAAATCCAGATAGTGAAACTGCCATCTTAGAAATTTCAGGACTTCCCCTTTTAGGACGGCTTCTTCCTGAACCTCAAATAAACCCACAAACGATCCAAAGGTATGCAAAGCAATGGCAACTAAAACTTTAATTGAAAAGGATCTTGATTGCATTTGGCATCCGTTTACGCAAATGCAAACTGCCCGTCCACCGATTCCTATCATTCGAGCAAAAGGCGTTTATCTTTATGCCGAAGATGGAAA
>CAZOAX010000481.1:0-1513 GCA_964577735.1 uncultured bacterium | reverse complement strand
ATCGCAATGAACGGGATGAACAGAAGAAGACTGACATGCCTGCAATGCTTCCGCACGAGTAGCAACTTCGTTGGGGCCATATCTAAAGAAATGAACAGCTGAATTCCTATCTTGAATCTCACACATCCACTCTTTTTTGGGAGAAGGGGGCGGCGGCGGGGGTGCCAAAGCCAAAGTCTTATTGAGCTCTTCTACACTTTTCTGTGAACCTAAATTAGAGAAAAAGATACCAACGATTCGACGTGCTCTTCTGGAATCTTGATCCTGATAGGTTTCTCGCATCCAGCGGTAAATCACTTCATGCCAAATCAATCCCGCTTTATCTACATTCGAAAGTAAATTGCTATTCCATAAAGCAGCCTGGATATAAAGCTCGTTCATCAAGGTATTGTAATTAGCAAACTGTACATATTTCCATTCGCCAGCACAAGCTTGCGCCTCAGGCCTGCCAATAACCAGAGCATCATCAATAAAATCCAATTCCATCTGTACGAGCCTTGCTCGTTGTTGCACATCGCTGAGGAGCTGACTCCACAAAGGTGCATACTGGGGAAATTTTGCTACATTTTTTTGTTCAATGGATCTGACAATGTCGGCGACTGTCATTCCTGAAAAATCTAAAAGGGTCCATTGATGCTGAGCTTTAGCCTCGAAGAGATCCACGAGCTCAACTTTTGTAATTTCTGTTTTTGATTTCATGCAGGCCCAAACAGAGCCACCATTTCCAATGCGATCACCGGCAAAAACCAAAAACGGCAAGTTCAAAAATAAAAATAGGCTCAACAAAAACTTCATTTCAAATCCTCCAAGGGCCGAGTCAAAGGAAACAAAGCAACAGAAAGACGATAAACCTCTTCGCCCTGACTAGACTCGATTTCTTTAGCAAATTGGTCTTGAAAAAGTCGAATCATTTCTTTGGCTTTTTTAAGATTTTTTTTGCTAACAACCAAAGTAATCGAGCTATTGTCCCTTAATTCAACAGGAACGCTATGAATGGCTTGTTCAATCAGTCTTGCATCCTCAATATGCGCCTTTTGGATCGAAGTATCATAAATTCCATCTGAGGTTTCAATCCGTGGGTGAAGTCTAGTGATTTTGCCATTTGTTCGCTTCAGAAACCCTAAGCGAAATAATCTGTCCCAGGCATCTGCAATTATCTTGGTTGGTAGATTCAGTCTCTTAGACATCCAAGAGTGACTGCCCTGAAAACTTTTTGTTTTAATTAAATTAAGGAGAGCAAAATGCCACCAGTCCGAAATAAGATGAAACTGATCCGAGGACAGCTTCATGTACTCTAAAGGCGCAGGATTAAAGCCTTCCGGCAAGTCTTCACCAAAAAAGTCTACTTTCTCGAGTGGCGACAATTGCAATAAAGGTGCGATTTTCTTTTTTAGTTGAGGGCTCAAAGTTCTTTTTCCTTTTAATATTTCGGAGAGGGCCCCAGAGCTCAGTCCCAAACGTTTGGCGAATGCTCGCTGTGACCAGCGGGCATTTTTAAGTTGTCCTTCGTGAA
>CAZOAX010000480.1:0-1513 GCA_964577735.1 uncultured bacterium | reverse complement strand
AGAACACTTAGTAAAAACCCGGTTGGGTTTTTACTATGAAGCTTGGCGCGATCGACAGCACCTTTAAATATTTTGTCTGAACCTGTGCTTAATGCATAACGGAAAATGCTCTCTAAAGAGCAATTGTCATCGATCAGGATATGGCCATCTAAGATAAGCTGAAGGGCAGCAAGTCCTGCTCTAAAATCTTTTTCATGCCAGCTTTCAGTTCTTACGATTTTGAACTTTCGATCGAATACCATTTGCCAAAAATTCCCGGTGCTTTTGGGGATGTGGATTTGATTGTCTATGATCTCTATCAGGATGTCATCGCGGGTATACAGGTACTCATGATTTAAACGGCCGATGATCCGATCCGTTTGAAATGATTCATTTGGGTTGCCGAGTGTGAAGAGCACATAGTTTTCCGGGTAAGGGAAAAGAGGTGAGCAGGTGGGAATCAGTAATTGAAGGAACTTAATGTCTTTTCGTTTAATAAAATCAGTAAAATATCCGCGAAGAGCAGTTGGTGGGATCCCTTCATTGATCACATAGTCAAAGAGATCGACATCATGGGGAGCTTCTTCTGCTTCTTCGATTTCAATGGAAACCTTTAAAAACTCCTGGATCAAATGTTTTAAGTATTCATTTAAATCTGCAACATAGGCTGCATAACCACCCCTTAAGTGGGTTTTTATTTTTATGCCTTTTTCATAAAGGGAGTTTGCTAACCCTGAAATGTAGTCGGCCTCTTTCATGCTCAAGACGATATTTCCATTTGCGTCACAACATTCTACATCCTGTTCTAGCAGATGCTTAAAACGCTCTTGTCCTTTATGACTGATCGGAGGAATAACAGAAGGAGTAAAAAGCAGGATAAACCGTTCATTGATCAATCCAATACTTTTCAGGTAATCCAAAAGAGGGATGGTTTCAGGATCTGGAATGGTTTGCGTTGAGTTATGTGTAAATGCTCTTAAGGGGATATGCTGTGAAACTTGCGGGATCATATTATGTTGGTCATTTTTTGCTTATTTTCGTTGTAGAAGACTGGGATCTTAATAGACAAAGTGGTTTCCAGATAATTGCGTAACGGGATTACCCGTTCTTCTGTAAGGTAAAGTGTTGCAGAGTTAAGGATGATTGCGATTTCAGCAAGTATTGAATCACTGTCTAAAGAGTTGAAATTGAGATTTAGGGTATTGATTCGGTTTTTTAGACGTTCCTCTGTCATATCTTGGTTTAGAGTTTTTGATCCATGAGCGATATAGCTGCTTATTTTTTCGTGTTGGTAGAGATTAAATGGATTTGGAGAGGCTTTCAATAATGTTTTCCAAAGATGTTGGAATTCTATTTTTTCTAATGATGGAATTGAATTGAGTTCAAAAGCATCTAAAATTGGATCTTGAAGATGAAGATTTGAAAGTTTAAGCGATTGAAGCAATGTTGCCAGATAAACATTAAGGGAGTTAAGAATATGAATAGTGATCACATTTTTTTGTTTTATCTGGTTCAATCCAATAATAATAAGATC
>CAZOAX010000479.1:0-1515 GCA_964577735.1 uncultured bacterium | reverse complement strand
GGGAATGTTCTAAATCTAAATGAAAAATTGATATCCCACTTTTCAAAGAGACCTCTAGAATACGATGAAAGTCCTGAGAGTAGGGACTAAAAGTGATACCTACAGGAGATACATTAATGTCACCAATCATTCTAGTTGCATTCCAGCTCTCTGATGTTGAAAAAAGCTTTAGAGTGTGATTTAAATGACTCACTGGACTTTTGAGTGATGGAAAACATTTTGTCAAAATCATCGCCAACGATGCTGACGATTGAAGCAATGACAAAGGTGCGTGCGCAAAATTGCTCGAAATTTGCATTGAACAAACTCATTCTCAATTTCAGGCTGATTTACTTGAATGCCGAAACATTAACAAAATACGAATAAGTAATCTTTACTCAAAGCTTGCATGCTTATGTTTCGTATAATCTCATGCGTCTGGGATCTGTTCCCCTAGATCATTTGCGTACTCCGGAGTTTTGGTGCGAATGGCAGATAACTGGATGGTCAACTGTTCTCAAATGGGTGAAAGAACTTTCAATCCAATCAGAGACATTGTGGATTTCATGAAGCGACCCGATAATCACCCGCAATCTTTCATCCCATTGTCGATCGGTATATATAAGATGATTTATGATTTAACATGATAGGGGACCCCACCGTGTTCCGAAATTTACCCAAGTCTACAGCAATTCGCAGATCTATATTGTCTGCTTTAGATTCTGGTGACAGTGATGGGTATCCCCCATCTACAGGATACCTCAAATCTAGACAAGCCGTTGCAGAATTTGCTGATCGATTTTTGGCTGCACCCATTTCATCCGACAATATAATTCTGACAAGTGGATGTTCCCATGCTTTAGATATGGTCATCTCTGCTTTGTGCGATCCAGGTGACAATATACTCATTCCCAGTCCTGGTTTCTCGCTGTATAGGACAATATGTGACAGCTACAACTTTGACTGTATCAGTTATCCATTAAATGTAACAACTAATTTCGAGTCTTTTTCTTATTGATTAGCCTGATCATAATTGGGAAATCGATTTGGCCGCAGCATCGAAACTTGTAAACTCCAAAACTCGAGCTATCTTAGTGAATAACCCTTCAAATCCCTGCGGTTCTAATTTTTCAAAGAGCCATCTTGAGGAAATCATTAGGTTCGCCGAAGAGTATAAATTACCAATAATATCAGACGAAGTTTATGCGAACATGGTTTTTGATGGACAAAAGTTTTTTTCACTTGCAGCTCTTTCCTGCGCCACTCCCATAATCTGTGTTGGAGGACTAGCGAAGCAGTTTCTCGTTCCGGGGTACAGACTTGGATGGATTTTATTGTATGATAAGCACAATCGTCTTCGAAATGTATATAACATATTTAAATGTTCTTATTCAATTTTATAGTTTATCAAGGGTGTATTGAACATATCTCAAAGAATTCTAGGCCCCAATTCGCTGATTCAAGCTGCCTTGCCGGGAATCCTTGCAGAAACTCCTCTTGATTTTTTTACTTTGGTCAATTCACTACTTCAAAAAA
>CAZOAX010000478.1:0-1520 GCA_964577735.1 uncultured bacterium | reverse complement strand
AGACAGTATTTTGTGTATATCCTGACTATCATATTATCCTGTTATTTTATTCCCTATTACACAATTGTTAATCAGGAGAAGCGGCCCTAGGGTCATATAAAAAGAAAGTTCTTTTCCTCTTTATTTGTTTCTTCTTTGTACTTCACCGTAATCTAGAAGTAGTTTTTGAGGGTGACGAGGACGGATTGATCACGGAGGTCTTTTTGTCTGAAGAAGGCACGGTACTCAATCCCGATATGGGTGTGCATCCAGGCTTCGCTTTCAAATCCGATCATCCCTTGGTACGCAATTCTTGAGCTTCTTTCATGGAGATAAGAATAGCCGGAAAATTGATGGTTGATCATGTTTTCTTTCCAATCGGCTTTTGTGTAAACATAGCCTGCACCAAATCCAATGTAGGGGATAATGTTGCAGTTGATCACAAAGTCGTAATAGAGATTTGCCATTAAGGAGTAGGTTAGATTTTGATATTTTTCATAGTATAGATGGCTTGAATTGTAACGGCATGCGGCTTCAATTTCAATACGGTCATGATGGAAATATTTGTATCCGACGGTAAGTCCACCTGTAAGGCCGATGTTGTTGCTTGGTTCACGTAAAAAGTTCGGTCCTCCGAATCCTCCGACGTAGAATCCGGTGTCTTCGCAAACGTAACCTTGCAGAGTGGTTGCAACTGTAAGAAGGGCGAGGATTAATTTTTTCATGGTGTTTCCTTATTAGTCTTGTATTTCTTCCCAGATTTTTATGGCTTCTTGTTCTTCGTAACGGTCATTCAAGTCGTGCGCTAGCATTTTTGTGATGGTTTGGACTACGTTTAAGCTATAGTTTTTATCATGCAATTTTGACATGGCACTGTCAGAGATTCCAATTCCTGTGTCTGGCCAAGAGCGTTTATTTAACGTTAAAAATTCAAATGGATCGCATGAAGTTAAAATCCTAAATAATAGAGTGGCGATTGAAAATAGTTCCTGGGCTTTGGCTATTTTTAGAAAAAGATTGCTGGAATTCGGATCTTCTTTCCAATCACATGGGGATAGTATTTCCTCATTTTCTTTCCATAGCAATTGATTTTCTTTTACTAGTTTAGTGAAGCGATATCGATCAAAGTAACTCATGGAAGTTGAGGAGTAAATCTTTGGGCGAGTATAGGATTTTAAGGCTTTTTCATAGGTAATTGCACCTTCCCAATCTATAATGACGCATTTATTACCTAGAAGGAGAATATTCTCAGCTTTAAGATCTCCATGCCAGAAATCAAGAGCAGTTTTATTTTTATAAGCCTGCATCAGAGATTGGCACATGGTTAATCTTTCAGTATTTGTGTGAAAATCTCTTATCCATGTTCCTAGATTATTGCCATATCGTTTTCCAGCAGAAGCTGTCAGGCCTAATATGTTAAAAGTTGCGTAAGGAGGTTCTTGTAATCCCAGGACAGAGAGATTCAATTCTTTTGCCCGTTTATGCAATTGATTCAAATTAGCGATTTCAGTTTCCAAGTGTCTCTTTTTAATTCTTGTCTC
>CAZOAX010000477.1:0-1521 GCA_964577735.1 uncultured bacterium | reverse complement strand
TTCATCTACTGTCCCGGATCGTTCCCTGGTCTCTTTTTTATTGAATACCAAACGACTAGTTTCACCAACATGGAATGACTGGACCAATAAAATAGATGTATCAGATTGCATAAAACCTTGATATTTGTTTTTAATAACAAATAACCATAACAGATATGCTGATAAATGTAATAATTAACATGATAGATTGTGAAATTATCCTCGCTGAAATCCTTCAACAGCAATTGCACTCTTCAAATTAGCAATAAACTTCTCCTTCGTATCATCCCACATATCTTTATTCCAACCACGATAGGATTGTTGTCCGCTGATCGAAAACCCTATATTACAAGTAGAAGCAGTCGGAAAAGGCTGCGCTACCGCTTGTCCATCTATTCTTATCCGGCTACCCTCTGGCAAGCTCGCAGTTCCGGTAACAAATTTTAAAAATGCCTTAAGCTCCTCATCTGTCGCATCATTTTTAATCCATTCCTTCAACCATTCGCCTTTATCGATGACAGTTTGTTCGAATGAAGTGAATTTAAAGCTATTGACAATCTTCTCTCGATCAATCGAACCTTGTACTTTATTACTAAATTCGACAGGATTTGTTCTAATTTGAGACCAGTCGTGCGCCTGATTTTGCATTCCAGAGGCAACTTGATAAACAGGATCTAGCATCGATCCAAGAGAAGCCCCATTAAACCCTTCCACTAGGTTAGATTGTTTTAGGATCGTTGCCCGCAAGTCTTCTATGAATTTTTCTGGATCTGCATTAATTTTTTCCATATCTAGGAGCATTCCACTTTCGTCTGTATAATCCAATCCGGCCATCGATAGAATCGCAACAGCATCATTAAGAGCTTCAGATCCAACCAATAGTTGATTCACATCAAGCTCAAGACAGGCCTTGAGCTTTGGTTCTGTTGAAAGCAAAGCCAAAGCGATTTTAAGATAAGTCTCCTCATCTGGGGGTGACTTAGCAAAATCGGATTTTTCAAGAGCAAAGGCTGCTTCAAAAAGAGCTTCTGAAAAAAACTGTCCAGTTGAAATTAAACCAACATCATAGGTGTCATCAAAATTTGACTGAGAGCGATAGCATGCCATGAACAACCGCCCTAAGTTTTGATAGATCTCAGCCTCTTTTTGATTGCATGTGCCACTTTCTATACTTGGCAATTTTAACGATCCATCCGCAGCAACAAACATAGATTTGGATGCTTGTAAAGAGGCTGCAAGGGTCGTGATATAATCCCGTTTTAACCCTCCAAAATCAGATCCAATCCCTTTTTTCAGATCCTCTGCAAGAAATTGTATTTTGAAGTCCTGACCGGATTCAAGCTGATCACAAATTTTAGCTAAATGCCATTCAGGAATATATTTAAGTCCATCTCTTACAATTCTTACATGGCCTCTGTCATAGGATGAAGACAATTCATAAGCCTTTGCAATAACAGCATCATAAATGGCAACTTCTAGACCCTCACATGAAGTTAAATCAATCAAGGTATCGATCTGGCACTCTTTACCATTCACATTGAT
>CAZOAX010000476.1:0-1540 GCA_964577735.1 uncultured bacterium | reverse complement strand
CGCTCCGATTTTTCGGAGAACTTCATCCACACCCAGATGCAATTCATCAAGTTTCTTTTGCGAAAGCTCAATTTCAAATTCTCTTTTGCGGAATCCATCAAGAATTACTGCTTTAACGTTTTTATCATCTTCAATGTCTTCCTTAAGTGCATCGGCAATGAGGTCTCTCTGACGATTAGAGTTACTTCCAATAACTGCAATTTCAAGTGCTGCAAACTCTTCAGATTTTATTTCTGTGAACTTGGGTTTTTCTCGTAAGTCCTGAGGGAGATCTTTGGCACGGTCAATCGCCTTTTGCAAATCACTCATCACATCTTTGACTATGACATTCGGATTATCCATATCCACACGTACAACGATTTTGCTTCGACCTGCTTGAGAAACTGATCTTACATCTTTAAGACCGGATACAGTGCGGATCTCATCCTCAATGGGTTTGGTGATTTTGACTTCGATATCCTCGGGTGTCGCTCCAAAGTACTCAGTTTCAATAATTGCCGTTGCAAAATCCACTGAAGGATAAGATTCGGCGTTCATCTTCTTAATACCCATCAGACCAAAAATTGCCAAAAAGAGGGTAATAACAAATGTCAGCTTTGGGTTTTCTATAAAAAATTTGGAGAGATCTTTCATTTTAAATCCTGTTAAAGGTACATGGCGTATCAGAGAAGACAACCAGGTAATCAAATATTGTATTAAGAATTTGTAGTTCAGTATCAATTGCATTGAGTTCCGAGCTTAGAAGCGCGTCCTGATCATTGATGAGATCATTCACAGACACCCTCGCCTGCTCATATTTTTTGCGCATGAACTTCAATCGTTGTCCCAATTGCATAGAATTTTCTTTTTGAGACTTAATCACGTTCGCAAGAATAGTTATCGTTTTCATTAATTCGAGGTGAGTATTAGCGATATTTGCTTCGGAGTTAGTGATCGCAGCCGAAAGTCTTTTCTCATCATAAACTTCTTTGGCCCTCTTGGTATTTTCCTTGGTACTTCCAAGAGGCATGGTGAACATGAGACCAACTTCGTAACCAGTTCGATTGGTGTCTTGCATGTCATCAATAGAGCTGCCATAACTTCCGCGAGTAAATCCAGTTTTTACTTCATCAGATCCAACCCCCGTAGACCTCACTGTGCCAAAAAGCTTTACGTCAACGTCGGAATAGCGGGAATTTAAAGTTGCAGCATGGCCTTTTATTTTTCGGATCAGGGCAACAGCATCATCATACTTTGTATTTTGATAAGGAATAGAACTCTGGCGAGCGATGGTACCCGTGCATTCAAGAACTTCATCCATCGTTTTATCTAAGTCATATTCACCAATCAAAATTTCTTTTGAACCAAGGTCAGGTAGGAGATTTCGCAGTTGTTTGGTGAAAATTTCTTTTTGGTATTGAAGATATAGAACAGTACTCTGCCTTGATGCTACTTGTGCTTTATAACGAGCAAGTTCATCAGTTTCAGCAATGGAACTTTTGAATCTTCTGTTGGTTTCTTCCGCCTGCTTTTTCGAAGCATCCAGAAGTGCTTGGGAGAT
>CAZOAX010000475.1:0-1541 GCA_964577735.1 uncultured bacterium | reverse complement strand
ATGCTAAGGCTCGCGCGCTTAGCTTTCAAATTCAATGTACAGCAATCGCGATGATCCCTGACCCGAAAGCTGCTTGGAGCTATTTACCAGATGAAGTTCAACAAAATATTTTTTCAAATCTGGTCTTGGGTTCATTAACCTCACAGCCAATTTCCAAAAATTTCAACAAGAATATTTCTGAATTAACAGATCAAAAATTGAATGATGATTTCATTAGTTTAAAGACCCTTGGATGTACTGACGCTAAACAAGCTGTGAAGTATGTGATTGATCATAAATTAAATTCAGCAGATTTTTCGGGTTTTGATGATTTTACGGATGCTGATTTAGAAGAGTTGACCAGCAATTGCCCAAACCTAAAAAAATTGGGTATTCACTCACATCACATTACAGGTGATAAACTTGCTGAATTGCTTGAAAAGGTTCCTAACCTTCAAAGTTTGGATCTTTACTTTTGCAAGCGAATTTCAGGTGATAAGATTGCCGAAGCTATTGGAGAGCTTACCAAGCTTGAACACTTGAACCTTGGGTATTGTTCGAAGATTCCAAAAGACGGACTTGTTGAGGCACTCCAAAAGCTGCCCGGTCTTCAAAATTTGGGTCTTGTGGGTTGTTTCAATGTAATATCTGATGACCTTGCAGAAGCACTTGGAAATCTTACCGGACTTAAAAACTTAAGCATTGACTACAATGGAAGAGTTTTTATGGATAAGCTAATAGAGGTGCTCGAAAAGCTTCCTAATCTGGAGCGTTTGGGTAGCTTTGCATGTGGTGTAAACGATATGGCGGTTTTTACTCAAAAATTTCCAGATTTGGAAGTTTCGATTTGGTAATCGGGATTATTTCCTGATTTTTGACCCGTAGCTGTTCATTAGGTTGCGGTAGTTGGGCAGATGATCAGAAAGGATCTTACCGAGCCCCTCAACGTCGTTTCGCCAATCGCGATGCAATTCACAGGCGACACTAAACCAGTTCATCATTTGCGCGCCTGCATGGGCGACACGCATCAGGGCGGCATCCCGGACATCCTTATTCATGGTGCCGGAGGCATCGACTACAACAAACACCTCATACCCTTCTTCTAAAGCAGAAAGAGCGGGGAATGCAACGCAAACATCGGTCACAACGCCGGCAATGATCAATTGTTTTTTACCGGTCGCTTTAACGGCTTTGACAAAGTCTTCATTATCCCAGGCGTTGATTTGGCCTGGCCTTGGAATAAAGGTGGCCTTCGGGAGGATTTCTTTCAGCTCAGGTACAAGCGGTCCATTCGGACCATCTTCAAAACTTGTCGTTAAAATGGTAGGTAGTTTGAAGTATCTAGCAATATCAGCTAGGGCCAAAACGTTGTTTTTAAATTCACTAGGTGTGTAATCCTGCACTAAATTGATCAAGCCCGTTTGATGGTCGACAAGCAAGACGGCAGCATTGTTTTTATCCAGTCTAGTATATTTCATAAAAATTCCCTTATTACCTCAACTTATTTTAAAATTTAGTTTTTGACAAAGGATTTTGAAAAATTTATATAAGTAAGATGATTC
>CAZOAX010000474.1:790-1551 GCA_964577735.1 uncultured bacterium | reverse complement strand
GCGAGAGTTAGCAAATCTATTAAATCAGATTTAGAAGCAGTGATTCTTGGTCTCTTTCCAGAAAAAGACGTAGAAGAGTATGATTGGGATTCTGCAACTGATTCCATTAAGAAATCGAAGTACTCTATCTCTCTTCGCCATGATCTTGGTCAAGATCAGTGGCAACCAGAGTTAATTGAGCTCTCAAGGCAGCTTGTTAATTTTTCTGTCGAATCAGAAGTGATAACTAATAAGGAACAAAAGACAATGAAGGTTGCCCTGCCATTGCTGAGCAAGGAAGTGCGAACTAAGTTATTAAAAACCACGGACACCACCGATTGGAATTTTAGTGTCATTAATGGTGACATCTTTGTTTCAGACAGTCGTTATAAGATGGAATTAAAACAGAAGGTCATCGAAATTTTAAAATTTGCAGGTGCAGATATACTCCCTACGGACGGCACCGACAAAATAAAGGGTCAGTTTGCTGTTTTGATGGTTCAAAAAGTTATAAGTTCAAATATAGCAAAATATCTGCTCGATGAACTTGAGCTGGCAGAGTTTAAGTAATAGGGTTCATTGGTACGTTCGTGTAAAAGCCCACCAACGCCTACTAAGTTCTTCCATCATGGTGGTCAATTTAATTAGCTGTTCCAAGCTGTCAGCTTGATTCGTTGAAAAATGAACTGCCCGATCTATTTCTTTTTTGATCTGAGTTTGAAAATATACGATCTCGAATACCTGTGCTACGTCATTTTCGTTGAGCTCTGAATATTCAATTT
>CAZOAX010000474.1:0-780 GCA_964577735.1 uncultured bacterium | reverse complement strand
CGATTCGAACTACTGACATTAAGATTTAGTTTAAAGAAATTTCCTTGAACATTGGGTGAAAATACAAATGAAGGTGCTTGTGCGAATACTTCCTGATCCGAGATTTGCATCGAAAAATTTTGCAAAGGTCCATGATGATTAAAATCGATGTGATAACTGTCTTCTCTAGGGGCGAGAAAAGTAATGTCAAAGCGTGGATTTATCCAGGTACTCCAGACCTCATTAATGATTTGGGGATTATGTGGATCAGGGATTTTAAGAAATTCATGCTGAAACCAAAAATTAATGGAACGAATAATAAATCGGGTGGAAGATATGTTAATGCTTAGATCAGGCTTTGAGCTTACTGCATATATTGTTCCTTGTTTCGGGAAGAACATACTTGGTAAGCGCAGATCAAGACAATTTGATCTTAGGACTGAATTTCTAAAAGCCATCCAATCTTGAACTTGGAAGCTAGACTGCCATTTTTCGTTTTGAGTTTTCGCAGCCGCAACACAATTCGAAAGTTCAGTCTCTTTATTTTTAAAAAACATTTCTCGTGTTTCTAAGCGAGGCGGCGGCTCCTCAAGTTTGCCTGGCGCACAAGAACTAAATGTTACTGCTAGGAAGGACACAAAACTAAATGTAATCCAGGACGAGATCATCTTGGCTGGTTTGGACATATATATGATTCCTCACAATGGAAATTATTTTCAATAATTAATGTAAACAATTATTCCAATTGCAAGTGAGCTGTGGTCGTTTGTGTCAATGTACCACCCCAATTGGGCTGGTTTC
>CAZOAX010000473.1:0-1558 GCA_964577735.1 uncultured bacterium | reverse complement strand
GATTGTACTGGTAGACTTTTGCATCTTTAGTTGCATAGGTATTTCTTTTGACTGTAAAGCCGATGGTAGAGAGGGCTTTATGCATACGTAATAGTGGCATAATGGCTTGATAATCGGGTATGGGGCGGATGGATGCATAACCATTTAAGAATGCTTGCTTGTTGATGAGGGGGAATTCTCCATGCTCAAGAGCGCAGAAGTCTTCTTCTGCAAAGCTTGAGCGGGCAGATGACCAATCGATCACGCCGCTGATCTTGCCTTCGTGTGCAAGGATGTTACCGGCTCTGAAATCCCGGTGGGCGATGCAGGGACCGTCGACATGTTCGAGCAGATGGACATGCTCTTCAAAGTATTTACGGCATTTGGCGAGAAGTTCTTTTGGTAGATGATCTTTACACTCATCCATCCCTTCTTCAAATTTTGAGATAAGGTTGTTTGTGTCGTATTGTGGAGTGCGATTGAGGTGAATGCGCGCTAGGATTGAGCCCATCTCGTAAGCTAAAGCATCTGTAATTTCAGTTTGAGAGAGTAGCGTGCCAGGCACGCATTCCATTAAGATGGCTTTTGATTCTACGAGCTGAATGATGCGGGGGATAGGTATGATGCCAGCAAAGAAGTTCAGATAATAGGATTCTTGGGTGTAGTCCTTGATCCTTTCACAGACTTTAAGGATCAGATCCTCGTTAATCTTGTAGACGGTCGCTACCATTGCGTCGGCATGATCAATACGACTGAATGTGGCATTTTGCAGGTTCAGGATATCTTTATAGAGGTAAATTTCAATTAGCTGGATGTCTCTTAAGTCTTTTTCCCGTCCCATTTCCCGTTTGAACTGTAGCACAGTTTCGAGGGTGTCAAAGGGAAGTCCATCGATAATTTCAGCAGTTCTGCATTCTTTTTCTAAAAATGCCTCTATAATGCCACCTGGAAATGAGATTTTGTCGCCTTCTCCATATTGAGCGGTTAGTGTTTCCCATAAAGCGGGTTTGACACAGATGTCGATATCTCCAATGTCCCTGAGATTGCGGATGCCAAGCGCACCGCTTCCCATGATCCGATATTGAAGTGTAGGCAGGTTCAAGGCCCTTAGCGCGTCAAATTTTTCAGTATTAGATGTTTCCATAGTGGGAACAGCTTGCCAAATTATTTTTTCCTCGTCTATTAAATTTGAAGTTCAGTAAGATCGAAAGATGTTAGAGATCTACACCAGTCCTGAAATGCGTCAGGTTTTTAATCAGTTCAAGAAAGTAGACTTGGATAGCCTTCCTTCTTCTCTTTTTGTTGAAAAAATCGGTCCGGCAAATGAAGTGGTCTCGCGATTTGAGATTCATTTTTTTGAAAACCGGATCGTGACTTATTTTAAAAATGAAAGACATATCCTTAAAATATCTCAGGTGTTGTCGAGAGAACAGAGCCCATTTGGGCAAGAATTTGCTCATGATGTTTGTCCTTTAATGGGCTTTAAATCTGACGATATACTTAAAGAACTTAGAAATTTGTATATCGGACGCTGTGCTATGGGGCTCGGTAAAAGTATTAAAGTTCACGGTTATCAGAC
>CAZOAX010000472.1:0-1575 GCA_964577735.1 uncultured bacterium | reverse complement strand
TCGTTTCCAAAAGTGAAGGCGTGAATTAGCACACAAAATATTAATTTTTTCATATTTCCATTTAGTAAAGGATTTTGGGGTAGATAGGGACTGCAATCGCAACAAGGGCTGCGAAGGCGGCAAAACAGACCGCAAAGTCTGTCAAGAGCCCAAAGTGGGTTATTTCGCCTGTGATCATGAGGTAACGGAGAGCATCTACTTGGTAGGTCAGTGGGTTGACCATTGAAATAGCTTGGATCCATTTAGGCATTAATTCAATTGGGTATAACGCATTACTTGCAAAGAAAAGGGGCATGGTCAGGACTTGACCGATCCCCATAAAACGTTCTCTTTTCTTTAGAATAGCAGCTGCGATGAGTGAAAGAGTGGAAAAGATAGCACCGCCGAGCATGACCATGGCAATGATCCCAAGAAGGGCAAATGGGTTCCAATTTAGGTGAACGCCAAGAAAGTAACAGATGACGTAGACGATGAAAATCTGGGACAGGCTACGGACACCGGCTGCGATCGCACGTCCGATGATGAGAGCTGCTCTTGGAGCCGGAGTGACGAGGATTTTATTCAAGATCCCGACGTCGCGTTCCCATATCAGGGCAATTCCATAGAAAATGGCAATAAATAAGACGCTTTGTGCGAGGATTCCGGGCGCGATAAAGTCTAGATACGAATGCCCACTGACGGGGATAAAACGTGCATTGCTCATCGCTTGTCCAAATATCAGGAGCCAGATGGCCGGTTGGATCATCCGTGTGAATAACTCTAAAGGGTCTCGCTTGAGCTTCCGAACATCTGCTTCAACGATAGCCAGGATGGGATTAATCCAGATGTGAAATAGTCCGCCTTGTCTCTTTGACTTGAGCAAAGTTCCCTCCTTCTATAATGGATGTTCCGGTATGACGAATGAATACATCGTCAAGCGTTGCTTCTTTTCCTATTTCTGCTTTTAGTCTGGAAGGTGAGTCAATTGCAGCGATCTTCCCATGATGCATGAAAGCGACTGTGTCGCAAAGTTTATCGGCCTCGTCCATATCGTGTGTCGTGATAAAGATTGTCGTTTGGTACTTGTGCTGCCATTCACGCAAGTACTGCCAAACGGCTTTACGGGCAGATGGATCAAGGCCGATCGATGGTTCATCTAAAAATAGGACTTCCGGGTTATGGATTAAGCTTTGAGCAATCTCAAGGCGCCTGATCATTCCTCCTGAATATCTGTTAACTGGTTGGTCAGCAAAATCTGTCAGTTTCATAAAGTCTAAAACTTCCCGAATTCTCTCTTCTCTTCCCTTTTTTTCAAGCCCATAGAGTTTTGTTGAGAGGAGTAGATTTTCATAACCGGTGAGATCCCCATCAGCTGAGATGGCTTGAGAAACATAGCCAATGTGCTCCCGAACTTTGGAAGGGGATTGAACAATATCAAACGACATCACCTTTGCCGTGCCAAAAGTGGGTGGTAACAAAGTCGTCAGCATCTTGATCGTCGTGCTTTTACCCGCACCATTTGGACCAAGCAGACCAAAAATCGTGCCGACAGGAACAGAGAACGAAATATGATCAACGGCAACAAAGTCCCCGTAT
>CAZOAX010000471.1:0-1582 GCA_964577735.1 uncultured bacterium | reverse complement strand
CGTACCAAACGGGTTGTGCTAAATCATCCAACAAAATACCAATGATATAAGATAAGAGAAGCCTCATTTTGTGGGGTGGTCTAGCCTGTTCTCCAAACATCTTTTGATAGAATTCATGGATCTCTTGGAAAAGAGCTCTGGATTTTAAAAAACCATTCAAACTCCAGCCCAATAGATGATCGCTGATATCGTGTGTCCCAGAAAACGCCAGCTGAGGTTTAACCATCATCTGACTTTGAATGAAGGCTGAATTTTGATTGAGCTCTTCTGTATTCGCTACAAAATAATGTTCTTTACTGGCCAGCAGCCAGTCCCTGACGATGACCAATTCCAGTCCCAATCCCGCATAGTGCTGCGCTACGAGCTTTGGGACAATAAGAATCTGCCCTAACTTACCCCTCTCATTCAAAGATAAAGGATGCAAGATAAAGCGAAAATCTTCGTGACACAGCTTTAACTCATGGCGATCCTGGACCCAAAAACGAATGCCGACATTGCCATCCACGAGAACGAGTTCATTTTGCCAGGGGTTTATTGAATAGTCCCGTGGTTCAACCCCGAAAAATAAGCTAAGCCGGTCATAGCTCTTATGACCCAGCTCACTTTGCAAACCTAAACAGGCACACAAGGATGCGAATGGCCCCTCTTCTTTTAGGGAAAGGGTTTCTGGGCCATTCGCTAGCTTTGCCTGAATCTGGTTTAAGCTCAGGCCTGGAATCGGGAAAGGCTGCCAGCGCATCTTACAATCCCAGTTCGTTTATGAAATGCTCACGGCAGTACTCGGCTCTTTCCTCTATATTTCTAATCCGTGCTTCTTTCATCACATAAGCTTTCAATATAGCCAGGCATTTTTCCGAGTCTGACATGATACTACACAGCGAATTATATTGTCCTGCCTTCGTAGTTTGAGGGAATGGGCCGATGGAACAGTTTGCGACTAAAGGATCAATATCAAAACCCCGAGGAAGGTCTTTTTCAGCAATTCCCTGGGCTTGCCCATTAGTCCCTTGCAAGGCCACAAAAAGAGGGAAGACTTTTCCAAAATTTGCCAGCCGCATCCTAAGATTCTTTCTTAAAATCATAAAAACTCCTGTAAAAATTAGACAAACTGATGTGCTCTACAGCCTGCATTTTAGATCTCTTCCATCATTAAATAAATTGAAATAAACTTAAGTATTTTATTCTATAAAATAGAATGATATTCAAATTTGGTCATAAGATAAGAAGGACCAAAGCCATGAATCTAGACCAGCTCCGCTATTTCGTCGAAACAGCTCAACTCGAGCATTTGAATCTCGCAGCAAAAAAACTCCACATCAGCCCGTCGGCCGTAAGTCATGCCATAAAAAAATTGGAAGATGAATTAGGCTTGGAGCTTTTCTCCAAAGAAGGAAAAAACATCAACCTAACCGATTCCGGTCGGTTTACCCTGAAGAAAGCCCGGGACCTGCTTCAAGAAGTCGAAAAGTTCTTTGATGAAGCTTCAGCCAAAGAACATGCTTGGTCTAGTACAATAAAAATTGCCTGTACCCATTACTTAAGCAACCAATTTTTGCCGGAAGCTCTTTACGATGCACAGGCA
>CAZOAX010000470.1:0-1583 GCA_964577735.1 uncultured bacterium | reverse complement strand
AAAAAGAAACCCAGCTCTCGGTCAAATCCAAAAGTTTATGAATTTAAAGTTTCTCTAGTGGGAACGTCACCCCTTGTCTGGAGACGTTTTCTTGCTCACGACCTCATCCACCTGGACGAGTTGCACATGCTGATTCAAATGACCATGGGGTGGGAAGCGAGCCATCTGTATGAGTTTAAAATTGGCGATATGTCCTACTCCATTTCAGAGCATGCGCTCGAGATGGATATGGAAGATGCTGAAGGCGTTTTATTAAAGGATGCTCTCAGGGATCGAAAGCAGTTTTCTTACATCTATGATTTTGGCGATTACTGGGAGCACAAAGTTGAAATCACCAATGTGCTCGAGCACGATCCTCGAATGACATATCCGGTTTGCACAGGAGGAGAAAATGCCTGCCCTCCAGAAGATTGCGGTGGGATCGGCGGGTTTGAAGAGCTGAAAGAAATTTTGGCTGGCAAAAATTCGAAAGAAAAAGATGAGCGTTTGAAATGGGTCGGAGGATTTTTCAATCCAACGACCTTTGATCCAAATTTTGTAAATAGGTATTTTCTTTGGTCTGATATGGACGATGAGTTCGATTTTGAGGAACTGGGGATTTAGGTCACGAAGCTCGCTCAATCCTGCCAAGCTGGTCGATTAAATAAGCGCAGCCTGCGATGCCAGCCGGAGAATTGAATAAAAACCATTTGATGAAAATTCGCAATTTTATATAAAACCGAAGAGGACTACAACGATCGAAAGTGAAGTCGCGCATGCAAAGACCCCGGATGTTCCTGCGAACAAACCGTCTTTTTCTTTTCCTAAGCTGAGATCAGAAATGTTTCCAAATAAATTGACGAGTCCATGTGCGAGGGCCGGTAAAAGAAATGATCCAGAGACAGTTTGCAACCATCCCAAAATGCATCCAAGAAGGACGCATTGAATGCTCCAAAGTATCATTCCTGAAAAAATGCGTCCTTTAAAGTGTTCTTTGAGCTGTTCATTGAAGAACATTTGCGGCGCATGCCATATTCCCCAAATAAGTCCAACTAACGCAGCGGAAAAGAGAGTTTGATTTGTTTTCGCTATCTCAGCATAAAAGTATCCACGCCAGCCAATTTCTTCGAGCAAAGCCCAAACTAAGATCAATGGGATCATTCCCAAAGCCTGTTTGAGTGCTGTTTTATTCGGAAGAGGAATGTTTTTTTGTTTAGGGACCAGTGCGCCTCCAATATGACCAGCAAGTGCAATTAAAAATGGTGCGATCAATGCAACAGCAGCCGGAAGCAACTCGAACCGCGGTTGAAATTGGGCAATGAGAGCAGATCGTTCGGTCGAATCGGAAAGGACTAACGCCACTATTGTTGGCATTGCGACTGCCAAAAGCGAAATCAAGATTGCTTTGGGAGGAGGCTGACTTTGCCCACGCATTAACCGAGCGAGGAGAAAGCCCAGGCCCCAGCCTGAAAGGATCACTGTTGCAGAAAAAATCATAAGGTCTTGCTGAATCATTTCGAATCCATTTCCTAAGCTTACTCGGTTTGTCCGTTTCACCTACATTCTGGGTATCAAGGACTGGCTTTTGATACCCTTAGCGCAAC
>CAZOAX010000469.1:0-1596 GCA_964577735.1 uncultured bacterium | reverse complement strand
GTTGAAGAACTCTTCTACTGGATGACTAGTGCATAAAAAATGCTAAAGTCGAGTCCGTGTCTCTGTGTTGAATTTAAAAACTTGAAAAATGCTAAAATTGAGTCAGTGGCTCAGTGGTAATATGTGGTTAGTAAAATTAGGTGGGTTGGGTGCGGACTTGGATAGAAGTGACGCCCATAAGCGATGTTTCCTTCACGACGAGTTCATAGGGAGGGACGGCATAGGTCTCTCCCACTTCGGGATGGTGCTCAGACATGCGCATGTACCATTCTGAAAGGGTTTCATTCGGAGATCCATCAAGCGCGACCCCGGTTTCATGCTTCAACTCTTCCAATGTGATCTGTCCGTCAAATGTCCGATCGATAATGATTTGGTTTTGAGACTTACGAGTGATGCGACCTGTTTCACCGAAGATTTCGTCTAAGATATCTTCAAAAGTGATCATTCCAACAGCTCTTCCTTGCCTGTCTAATACAATCGCAATGTTTTCGCTATTCCGGCGAAATTGCTTGAGGATTTCAAGAAGGGGAGTGGAGATGGATATGAACCAAGGCGCTTCTCCGTAACTTTTTAATTTATCTCCGTCAGGCCGTCCAAGCAGATCTTTAATATAGATAATACCAGTTACATCGGTAAGTGAACGGTTATAGGCAATTAGATATTTTGTTGTGATCTTTTTTTCGAGTTTTAACTGTTTAATCGTCAATCGATCTGAAACGGCTGTTTCAAGTGATAGGGGAGTCATCACTTGTGCTGCCAGTTTCTCTTTCAAACGAAAAATATTAGAAGTGATGGCATTTAGCTCTTCACTTTCTGAATAGACATTTTCATCATCCTGTTCCTCAAGAATCTTTTGCAGCTCATCGGCTGTGATGAACATATTTGAAGACGTTTGCTGACCATGGAATAATTTATTGGCAGCTTGGGAAATAATCTCAAGGAGCCAGATTACAGGCGTTAAAAGCTTAGATGATAAATAAATTAATGGACTCCCAAGCAGTGCGACATGTTCTGAATAACGCCTCGCGGCAAACATGGGTGCTAACTCTCCAAAAATAATGACTAGAAAAATCTGGGTAATCGGGGCAAGATCAGGTGATAGCTGAATGGATTCATAAAATTTTCGCGCAAACTCTGAACCTAAAAAAGTGGCAACGTTTACGCCGATCAATGTTGTGCCAAAAAGCTGGGAGGGCTTTTGAAGTAATTTGTCCACCCAAATGGCACGTCTGTCTTTTTGCGCGACATAAAATTGAAGCCTGACCTTATTAAAGGAGACAAAAGCCATCTCTTCCATGGAATAGAAAGCAAGAATACCAATGGAAATAAAGTTTGCAAAAAACCAAAAGAATGCTGAGTCCATTCAAGTCATTCCTTTGCTTAGTTTACGGATGAAAAGACGCGTGATGCGCGTTGGGCTTGCGGCAAGGACGTGAAAATAAAATCCCTCAAGTTCAATCTTTGTTCCTGTTTTGGGGATGTCTCCAAGTTTTTCAGTTAGCCAACCACCAATTGTCACATGATTTTGGCTTTTCAAGTTGGCCTGAAAATAATCATCAAACTCAGAAATTTCCCTCTTTCCACTTGCAATAACCT
>CAZOAX010000468.1:290-1613 GCA_964577735.1 uncultured bacterium | reverse complement strand
AGGGCCTCATCATAAGCAAGGCGTTCTTGCTTTAATAAATCCACGGCAGTCATACTGCCCACCAGGGTTTCAGTAGTGTAACTTAGGCGGGCCAAGTGGCGAACTTCTTTGAGGGCAGGAATTATTTTTTTGGCATCAAGCCCTTTGCGCAACCTTAATTTCGCAGCGGTCGATAAAAAAAGAAAATCTGGAGTAGGGATGGCAGAAGGGTGAATTAATTCAAAACTGTCTCCGATGAACCGAGAATTGGGACCACTCACATAGAGATCCCAGTGATCAAAGGCGCTGACTTTTTTCATCCACTCCAGGTTTGCAGTCGTTAGAACCTCAGGAATTTCAGCGGTTAACCAATCCCGTGTCCAAGTGGAGCCTGGCACCTCAGGAAAATCGAGCTCAGCTGGAGGTTTTCTGATATCCCCACTTAGCCAAGAAATGCGCGAATTTAAAAACTTCCCGGCATCTGACTGTGTGGAACTTGTCTCTCGAAGAAAATCGAGATGAGCCAGACTTTTCTGATCGGCATTAAATCTCTGAAGGCGTGAGCTTACCGTCTGATTTCTTTGTTCGAGAATGCTTTGATATTGATCGACGAAATAATAAGAAGAAGCATAAAGCACGGACACGGTTAAAACCACGGCACTTGCAGAATAGGTGCAAAACCTAAGTAGCCATGGTTTTTGTGCCATTTGCAAATTCCGTCCAAGCGCTTGGGGATCGCCAAATTTCTCGAGCACTTTTGCAACAGAAGCATCTACATCCCCGTCGATCACTTCTAGATCGGCCTCTATGTGCGAGAGAAGTTCTGCCCTCACCTCCAGCTGACGTCGGCGTCCACGAATTTGAGCGCAAACTTGATCTAAGAAGCGAATAACTTGAGGATGCTCACCAAGATTAACTTCCATAGGAGTGCTCCGCCGCCAAGACCTGGTCGATGGCTTTGCGGAAGGCTTCCCACTGACTGGCTTTTTCTTTTAGTAGCGCACGGCCTTTCTTGGTAATGCGGTAATATTTCCTTCGGCGTTCGCCAGGACTCTCTGACCAGGTGCTCTCTACTGCTCCATCGGTTTCGAGTGAGTGTAGAATCGGATAAAGAGTTCCTTCCTTTACATCAATTTGCCCATGGGAGGCACTATCTAGTTCTTTCATAATTTGATAGCCATACATGGGCTTTGTACGAAGAGTTTTTAGCACCAATGTAATCATGCTACCTTTTAAAAGCTCAGAATTAATCATTTCTAACCTCGTTTTCCTATATATCGGACTCCAAGGCATAATACTTGAGGGTTGTAGGAAAAAATAGTCCAGTTTGTGCCATGGCCGGAT
>CAZOAX010000468.1:0-280 GCA_964577735.1 uncultured bacterium | reverse complement strand
TAACTACATTTCTATAAGCCAAGAGAGCGAGTTTCACGATGAAATATAAAAATTGGTTATTAAGTATTGCTGCAATCCAAACATGCCTCTGGACAATTCAAACTAAGGCACAATCTCAAACGAGCGCAGAAAAAACTTGGACTAAAATTTCGTGTCTAGAACCTGAAAGTGGTAACTCGCTTGTTTTAAGTATTGATGCTGAAAAACGAATCACGGTTTCTACACAACAGACAAGGTTCTTTTTGCTAAATATGCCATGTGATCAGGTGGCAAAGTCAGG
>CAZOAX010000467.1:0-1618 GCA_964577735.1 uncultured bacterium | reverse complement strand
ACTTCAACAAGTAGTCTTTTAACAAATCAATTCTATTGTCTGATGATGGCTCTAAGAAGTTTGTCCTTTGATTAGCAACAGAAGAGGCGTGGTATAAAAAATATGATAAAGCCGGTTCAAGGTTGTATTGAAACAGCAATAATCTATTCACATCTAATAAAGCACTGCCTTGTTCAAGAGGGTCTATACCCAAATGTTTGATCATCACATCAAAGCTTGAAATGCCTTCGATAATCTCTATTTCCACTTGTTTATGAGCTTCTTTTTTAAGCAGTTCAATAAAGGAAACTCCTAAACAAGGATGCCCCGCCACAAGCAATGCAATGTGGTTATATTGCCTAGAGAGCATTAACACATGCTCAACAAATCTATGGTAGTTAGTCATATCCTTGTCTTGACTACTATAAAGTTGATCCACAAGTTCAATTTCATTAATCCCAAATTCTTCTCTTATGCTTTTCCAAAATTCCAATTCAGATTCAATTCCAATAATTTTGTCAGCTTTTTTTAATGTCCTAATCGCGTGTAGGCTCAGATGTTTTGCGGGGTCAATACCTCGACCGATAATGCTAATTTTTGTCATATGATTGTTTATGGTTTAGTGTAAAAGGCAATCCTTTTTGGGATTGCCCAATTGAGTTATCTTTTTTTATTTTCAATGATTGCTTGGATTTCTGCCCCTAGAGTCTTTTCTTGATTTTTAAAAATATAAATAAGATCTTCAATATTGCTAGGTAGCGCAGAAAGGCATCTTGGGTTAACACCATTACCATCACCAGGATAGGGGTAAACTAGGGCTTGAATGTTATGTTTTTTTTCCATAAGTGTATTCCTTATTAAAATGTTTTTGTGGATGTTTCCAACGAATGACTTAGTTGGAAAGCCAAGGCATCGTAATTCAACGGATATTTTTGGAAAAGATAAATTTGACAGTTTACAGAAATAATATTTATATTTTTGATGGATCATGCCAGCCTGGCATGATCTTTCCTTTATTCCTTAAAAGTGATTTAATACCCGGTAAAAAATTGAGGGTATTATGCTGAATTCTGATGTTATTTCATGTATTGAACCTTACTGTTCTGTAAATGCTCTATCTGCTTTTTCAAGGGTCGATAAGTATACAAGAAATAGCTCAAAGGTTATTTTGAGGTTAAATCAACTCTATCAAGTAGCTGTTAAGGCATTTCAAGAAACCCAAAAGGATTTTTCTTGCAGATGCAGATACAGCGATGATTTTAACCCTTTTAATGTGTACATGGTGGACTTGTTGAAGGTCAAAGCTGAAATTTCACTCGTATTCAATGCGCGTGCTTCAAAAAAGTTTGAAGCGACGGTAGGGTTTGTGTTTGAAAAGAACGACCATTTTCTCCTGGAGGATATTCCGGAAATTCTTGAAGAAGTAAAAGAAAACCAATTCGTGGCTGCATACAGGCTAGGCAACCCCTCAATAAAAGATGTTGAAGTTCCTAAAAGTACCGGTCTCCTTCAAGGTTTATACTTTCAATATTTGAATCCAGATACCTTTGATCTTGTGCGCACCACCACATATCCAGCAAAAGAAGTGCGATGCAGTTTTGCAGGTAAGATAATCACAAAAGAGGAAAGACTAGCCCTC
>CAZOAX010000466.1:0-1619 GCA_964577735.1 uncultured bacterium | reverse complement strand
GTTGCCAACCATGAATGAATTCATTGATCGGAGTTTCCTCAATCAGGAAAAAAAGAAAGAATTAAAAAAAATTATTAAAGAAAATACTAAAAAAATAAGTGTAACAAATTAAGCAGCAGCAATGCAGTGAACTGATTCTTCAGTTAAGCCCTCCCTCCCCATAGAAGATCGACTTCGGATTTTCCGTAAATCATCGAGGTTCCCCGACAACTCCAGATCTTGTATGTGTGGACACATAGATCGCATTTAATTTTTTACAATCAATAACCCTTTAATAATCATGATAAATTCATCAACGGATTGCTATGCATATAATATCATGATAAATATGCATCTATATGCATATAATATTGGAGTATTTTTATGCGAACAACGTTGGATATTCCTGAGGAACTTTTGGAAGAGGCTCAAGAGTACCTTGGCTTTAAATCGAAGACGGACGTAGTTGTTTATTCTCTAAGGGAATTAATCCGAAGGAAACGTATTGATGGCCTAAAAAAGCTTGCTGGGAATATCAAAATTGAATTGGATTTAGATAAAAGTAGACGTCGCCCCAAAACAAAGAACGTTTCATGATCATTGTCGACACCAGTGTGTGGATTGAGTTTTTTAAAGGCAAGAACAAGTCTCTTGTCGAAGGCCTTTTCCAACTATTAGATGACGATCAAGTTCTGCTGACCAAACCTATCTATTTGGAAATCTGCACGGGACTATCTCAAGCTGAGTCCAGTAGAATAAAGTTTTATTTTGCAGCGCTCCCTGTTTTATATCCGCAGCAATCAAGTTGGAATCTTGTTGAAAAGTGGATTGACCTTGCGAGGGCGAAAGGAGAACGATTTGGTATCGTCGATTTATTGATTGGTGCCCAAGCAAAAGAAAACAGTGCGGAGGTCTGGTCTTTAGATTCGGATTTCAAGCGCATGGCAAAGTTAAAGCTAATTTCCTTGCACAGTTAAAGCTGCTTATTTAACGGACCATGTCATTATCCATGAAAATGTCAGGTACTGGCCGATAAAGATGGACAGTGACGATGCCGATTTCCTAAGGTACCAGTGTGCATCGAACGCTCAACTCACAGCTAAAATCAATAAGATTGTCATAGACGAAATTAGCCGTTACTCCCGGCGCTGAGGAATTATGATTTGGACAAAACTACAGACAAAATTTTCATTATCGAATTTGAACCATTGGTGGAAGGCTTATAATAATAGCATTTTACTAATTTGCAAAGCATGTTCAATTTCAGATCTTACAAGTTAGTTCTCAAAGGCGAGCCAATGGCGAAGGTCTGATATCCACAAGGCCGATCTATACCTTGAAAACTTTATCTGGGAGCGGACCGGTCCCATGATTATAACGCGAAATATTAATTCCCATTGCGTTGGCAATTGAAACAAGCAAGTTGCCATGGCTAAGATTAGAGTTGTCTCCCCAATTGAAATATCTTCCGCCTTCGAGATGTCCTGACACGCCGCCAGCTAGAACATACGGAATGTGGTTCAAATCGTGGGTGTAGCCATTACTTAGCTCGTTTCCCCAAAGCACGATTGAGTGATCCAACATCGAAGAATCAGATATTCTCTTATTGCCTGAGTGGTCACGAGGGCGATCTCCGTAAA
>CAZOAX010000465.1:0-1620 GCA_964577735.1 uncultured bacterium | reverse complement strand
ACCATTATGCTTGGAGGCATAGAGGGCTTCATCGGCTCTTGCCATAAGCTGTTCCGCCGTGGTTTGGCTTGGATTCCCAGCCTCAAAGGTACTGACTCCGATGCTGATCGTTAACGGTATGTCTTTACCTTCGAATTGAAATTTCGTGCTTTCAATAAGCATGCGGAATTTGTCGGCTGCAATTCCCCCACCTTTTAAGTTCGTGCCGGGTAGTAAGACAATGAATTCTTCACCACCGATTCGTGCAGGAATGTCGGTTTTACGAAAGGTCTGCTTTACGATCTTGCCCACTTCCGACAAAATATAGTCTCCGGCTTGATGACCAAATCCATCATTGATCTTTTTGAAAAAATCAATGTCCATGATTAATAAGCTCAAAGGCTCGGCCTTGTCTGGAGGGAGTTGAGTAAGTTTTTTAAAAAAGTGCTCCAAAGAGTCTTCAAGGAATCGTCGATTGTAAAGTCCTGTCAGAGCGTCTCGCTGACTGGCTTCAGTTTTTTCAGCATGTTTGCTGACCAAGGCTTTTTCTGCGGTGATGTCTCGGATAATCAAGAATAGGCCGTATGGAACTTGTCCATTCGAGAAATGGGAAATTCCTAGGCTTAAATCCAGGCGTTGATTCTCGCTGTCTGGCTTTTTGATGATGCCTTTAACGTCGAAGTAGACATTCTGAGTCGCATTACCGAGGAGTTTTTTAATCGGTAGGGGTTCGTACTGGTGCTCAAAGCTTATAATTTCGTCGATGGATTCTGTCTTTAAGATCTGTTTGGCCTTCATGCCGACAATCTGGGCAAACATTTGATTCGATTTCAAGATCTTACCTTGGGAATTCAAGACGACATAGGCATCCAACAGAACTTTGCAAAATGCTTCTTGCTGTTCAAATTCTGCCATGAGTTGGGATTCGGTAAATTCCATTGCCTTTGCTTAGTTCCTCTAAAATTCTCGAAACGAATCATCTAGCCAGCGTCTAAGAAGGAAAAGAATTCATCCTCAAGTTCATCCATTTCCGAAACTTCGCCGCATTTTTCGCACTTGACTTCTGGCAGATCATCTCCAGAAGAAGAAGGCAGGTTCTTTCCTTTTTCGTAATAGTATTTTTGTTGGTGCCCGCAGCTTCCGCATGAATAGTCCGCATAAAGGGAATCAATTTCGGCTTTGCCAAGGAAATTAGGAATCATATTGATTTGGCTAATGACCTCAGGCGTGCAATGCTGAAAATGTATGGAGCGTGTGTCTTGGATGTCTCGAATAAAGTTAATCCAAGCTCGGACGCCACAGCTGTTAATCATCGTCACTTCGCGGAAGTTGAAGATGACTTGAGCGCTTAGTTTTTCTTTAGCGTGATTCAATTGAATTTCGGCGTCTTCATCAATAGAACCGATCAGGTTAACGGTTTCCCAGTCTTTGTCTTGTTTCATTTTAATCGCTAAAGGCATAATTCCGACCTCTTTTCAGGGAGAAACATTTATCTCTGCTTTCTTCGGATGACTCGTTATAATTTTTAGAAAATTATAGTAACTGGCAGAAATAATAGAGATTTTTTAGTTGATAACGTTTTAAGGCTCGGGGGAGAGCAAGTTTAATAGTGACAATTGTTTGTGGATTTCAAGGCGCAAG
>CAZOAX010000464.1:0-1623 GCA_964577735.1 uncultured bacterium | reverse complement strand
TCTAGCTGCTATTCAAAACTCTAGCTATGAATTTCAATTTGCGAGCGATGAGATTAAAGATGATAAAGATATAGCTCTTATTGCTGTTAAGAAAGATGGTTGGCAACTATATCATGTAAGCAAGAGGCTTAAAAATGATAAGGAACTTGTCATTTTGGCTGTTAAGCAAGATGGCTACGTACTTAAATTCGCAAGCATTGACCTGCAAAATGATCCAGAAGTAATTGCAGCATGTAAACACGTCGAAAAACAATACATACCACTAAAACCCATCCCTGTATTTTTTAATTAACCTCTTTTCGGTATAGTCATCCTTAAAACGAGGTTGACTATGCCTTTTACACTTGAAATTGGAGCGAACGCTCCTGATTTTTCCCTTCCCGCAACAGATGGGAAGACTTATTCGCTAGCTGATTTCAGATCACCTGTCCTTGTGATCTTTTTTACCTGCAACCACTGCCCGTATGTGATTGGATCTGATGAAGTCACACGAGCGACAGCTGATAAGTTCAAAGAGCGGGGAGTGCAGTTTGTCGGAATTAACTCCAACAGCATCAACACCGTGGCGGCGGACTCCTTTGACTTGATGAAAGCCCGGATGGAATCAGAGCATTTCCCTTGGGTTTACCTCTATGATGCCACACAAGAAACGGCAAAAGCTTATGGAGCCCTTCGCACGCCTCACTTTTATGTTTTCAACAATACACGCGAGCTTGTCTACACAGGGCGGGGAGTCGATAGTCCGAGAGATGCCTCCAAAATCACAGTCAATGATTTGGAAAGATCGCTAGATGAGCTTCTCACAGATAAGCCCATTTCCATTCCGCTCACAAATCCAATCGGTTGCAACGTCAAATGGGAAGGGAAAGAACGGCACTGGATGCCACCTGACGCCTGCGATATTATTTAATAACTCAAGAAAAGAAAAAAATAATGTTTAATTTGTAAAAAACTGTTTACATGTTATAATTAATATATAAATAAAGGTTCAACGATCAGAGGTTTTATGCCAGGTGATGTTGAGTTTCCTTCCCATATTAGCGGTCCGCAAGGTTTGCAACCCGAAGCTGCCAAGACGACTGAACTTAAAAAAGTCGACTTTTCCTATAAAGAAAGTGTTAAGCCGCCTAGCTCTTCAACTTCACTGCTCGGTCCAGCTGTACGGTTATTCGCAACCTTTATCACATTGGGTGTTTCTGAAGATGTTCATCGGGCAATCAAAAAAACGCTCGTCGCCACTTTAAGTAAATTCTTAACGGACAGTTTTAGCAAAGAAGATCGTCAAAAGATGGTCGATGGATTTAAGACCGATAGTCATTACAAAACAGCGACTAAATTATCCGTGAATATAGGGCAAAAGGCAGTGCTCGATGGCATGCTCATTAAGCCTGAAGAAGAATCAGAGAAATACGTTATCCTATTAAACGGCCTTGGTGAGTGCTATGAGGGCAAACTGGCACTAGCAGGTGAATATGCCGATAAGGCCCAAGCTAATGTTCTTGTGTTCAATTACAGAGGGGTTGGGGATTCGGCATCAACTGGTCCGACGCAGCCAAAAGATTTAGTAGAAGATGCATTGGCTATGATCGCTTTTTTAACAGAAAAAGGGGTCAAACCTGAAGA
>CAZOAX010000463.1:0-1625 GCA_964577735.1 uncultured bacterium | reverse complement strand
AGCGCGGGTCTATTTGCATCAGTTTCAGAGTTAGGTTCTTTTTTAAGCTTAAGATCCGTTCCGGGCGCTAATCTCGTGGGTTTCACTTGGTTATTTTCTAAAATGTAAAGGCGATCAGGATGCTTGACCGATCTCAATATTAAAATCGTATCACTTTTTACTCCGGCAGCACCCACAACACCTTCCCCATGCCCATAGGTCGCACTTATACGCATGACTCTGAACTTCTCATTACCTGTATAATTCGGCTCATTTGTAAACATGACAAGCGAAACAGGAATTTTACTTGGATCTTTAGATCCACCTGGGGACTCACCAATCAACTCCTGAGTTGTAACATCAAGCTTTAATAGGGAAGTAAAAGGATTTTCGTTTGAATGTAATCGATTTTGCAAAGACCCTTCACTAAAATAAGATTGAACGACTTTCCCAAGTGCTTGCATAACAGCTTTAGGCTCCGGATCGACATAGGCAATACTTTCATTGCCTCCGGCATTTGCCGCTGTTCTTGAGTCTTCAGAACCACTGCTCCTTACCATCAAGTAACTATTATTTTCCTTATGACCCCGTATCCATTGCCAAAATTCACTCGGCATATCCAGTTCTTCATTAGAAAAAGCCTCAGCCAATGCCTGATTAATATCCTTAAGAATATCTTGAACCTCCGGCTGCTTCAAAAAATCAAAAACGGGTTTCTTAGCTTCCAGATGCTTTTCATAAAGATCTTTTAAGCTATTCCATTTTTCTTTCACATCATGAGCTGCCTTATCTAGAAAAGCATGCATCTGCTCGTTCAACACGGCTCTTGGATAAGGAACCACGACTCCAGGCATTGGTCTTTCTTCAAATAAAGTTGCCAATTCAATCAATCTGGCATGCTTATTGCCTCCTTTCAAATTCTCTGCATCGACATTAAATCTTGGTTTGGTTGAATCATTTTCCCAGACTTTTACAGCATCGCCGATCTCGGCAATAATCTCTTTCAAGGCCAGACGGTGTACGGATAAGTCCTGCATCGAAGCCACAGAAATTTTTATATTTTCGAGTTTGCTAAGCAACGTTTCATCTAAGACAAGATCCGGTACACTTTTTTTAAGGAGTTGCAAGTTTGCTATTGTCGCATCCACCTGCTTGGAAACTTTCTCCGCATTCACCTGCTTATCTTCAAAATCAGGGCTCCCATGAGACGAGTGAATCTCCATAGACCACCTTAATTAAACCTAATCTCATTATATCAATTTATATTATTAATATATTATTAAGAAGCATAGCTTTTATAACGAAAATGTTTCAAAAATTGGGAATTTAGAGAATTTAGCAAAAACTGTGCCTTGCTTTTTTGATCGTTGAATCAATTCTGGATTTCAAAATTTAATTATGCAATGATGCGTGCTATAGAGGTAACTATGACAACACACGCATTTGCAAATGGAAACAAATACAGTCTATCCTCACTACCTTCTGATCTGTTAGCTGGATTAGTGGTCTTTTTGGTCGCTTTGCCCTTATGTCTTGGCGTCGCCCTTGCTTCAGGCGCTCCGTTATTTTCTGGTATCTTAGCTGGAATAGTGGGCGGTATTGTGGTCGGGATTTTAAGTGGATCGCAGACAAGTGTCAGCGGGCCT
>CAZOAX010000462.1:0-1626 GCA_964577735.1 uncultured bacterium | reverse complement strand
ACGCCGTAGTAGACATTGACTTCTACTTTGATGCTGATCGTGTGGCTGCGCATATCCTGATCAGCTTGAATTCCTTTAACTCCTTCAGTGCCACCTAAGCCCAAAATGCTATCAAAAAGATTGCCTTCAATGAGTGTAATGCCTTCGATTTGCGAAAGGATCTGCAAAACGATACCTTGAAAAACCCGATTGTCAATGTCTCTTGCGTACACTGTTTCAGGAAATTCGAATTCTTTCGTGTCTACTTTTTTGCTATCTACTTTTGGGCGTCGATCGTTCATAAAGCCACCTTGACATACGGTTTGATCTTATACTAACATGTTAGAATAATAGCTTACAATATAGGAAAATATGGAAATCCTCGTCGTGATCATTTCATGGCTTCTCTTCGGCGGAGCTTCGAGCTATTTTGCAAGACAGAGGGGGCGGGACCCGTTTGCCTGGTTCCTTATTGGAATGTTCCTTGGGATTTTAGGGCTTTTGCTTTTGTTTCTTTTGCCGCCACTTGCTGCCCCAGTATCCGAAGTAGAGGAAAAGGAAGTAGAAGAAGAACCTGCAGTTGTGGAGGAAATGCCTTACCGGTTGAAAGCCTGGTACTATTTAGATCAGGATCGAAATCAGATTGGCCCGGCAAGCTTTAATCAATTGAAGAAAGCTAATATTCATGCCGATACCTTGATCTGGTGTGAAGGCATGCCGGAATGGAAGACTATAGCTGATGTTCCTGAGATGAGAGATGCCTTGCTATAAGACAATCCCGTCCAGAAATCGCTTTTCAAAGGATTCTGCCGCCATATAGTAGGGGTTGAAATACCAGCCCACAGCTCTTGTGAAAGAGATTTTTTCAGACCAGCACTGATCTTCCTGGAGGACAGCTTTCATTTGGGCAGCAAATTTTGGGGAGTCGATCAATGTCACCACTTCATAGGCGGCATCTTCACTTTTCATGCCTAAGTTATAGCTTCCGATGATCGAGTAACGGCCATCCACGGTCATTACTTTTTTATGGTAAAGCACGCTTGGTACTTTCAGCTCATAAATCGTTGTATTTCCTTTATCTGCTTTTGGAGCCGAGAACATCTCCCACATGCTAAAATGACGCCCTGCCATGACTGGAAAGTAATTCAAACGGTTGATGTATCCATACATATCAATCGAGATGTTGTGGGGGGAGCTGTCATCGCGAAGGCCGTTTGTCACAACAGATAGAGCTACATTGCGGTTAACTGCGCGCATCAACTCTTCGTAGATAGTCTTACGAGGAAAAAAGTACATGTTGCCAATATCAATTGAACTTTGAGCATTTTTGATCATATGCTCATACATATTGCCAATCGTGTGGAGCTGCATTCTTGGCCCGGCGATCACGGCGAAGGCCCTCACATCATGGTCTGTATCTGGATTATCATCAAAATGGGCAATGCTCACTTTATTTTTTTCTTCTACAGGATAATAAGAAGTGGATTTCGGTTGAAACTCTCCCACATGGCTTTGAATGGATTCGCCTGATTCATGCAAGGCAAGTAAGTTGAAAAATTCTTTTCTCAGTTTTTTTGCCATCGGCCCGCGAATGATCGCGTCCATATCGAAGGATGCCTTGGAAAAGAACTTTCCTGCAATGTTGTC
>CAZOAX010000461.1:0-1630 GCA_964577735.1 uncultured bacterium | reverse complement strand
TACCAAGATTCACATTACTTCCAATCGATTTATCTTTTCCTCCAAACGCAGCTGATAATCCTCCTCCTAAACTTCCAAAAATTTCTGCCGATTTTTCTCTTGTAATACCATGTTCTTGAGCAAAATCACTTACTGCATTATTGACGCGATTAAATGCAGATCTTTCTTCTGAACTTAAGCTTTGTTCAAAACCCTTAGAATTTTCAATTTCACGATGATTATTCAACATCATTTCAAAACCGTGAGCCTGAGTTTGTGCAGCCTGCATTGATTTTGTTTGAGCCAAAGATTGTTCATGACTTATTTGACTAGAAAGCGCACTCTCCATCCTTTCAGAACCATGAAGATTAAATCCAAGCCGTGATTCAACCATACTATTATCAATGCTAGTAGTTGAGTCGTTCCAATGCCTTGTAATTTGACCATGATCATTCTGGATTGAAACTCCGCTATAAGCATTTCTTGATCCAGTGGTAACATTACCATAGCTCATGTTACCCATTGTTCCTTCATTAACAGCAGCTCCAACGGCACCTTGTGCAGCAGACATAAATGATGTTGCCATTGAAGACATAGCAGCAGCTCCACCCCTCGCAAGACCATAAATGAACATTGATAAAAACATCGATACATAGCCAGCCATAGAAGAAATATCACCCATCACTTGCTCTAACCCAGCTTGATTATAAAGCGTTAATCCAGAAGCAGCGTAGGTTTTACCATGACCCATACTTATAAAATGAATAATTGAATAAAATGGTCCCCAAGCCGCCAACCAAAGAAAAGTTGAGAGATAATTTCTTAGAACTGTTCCAGTCATATTTGGTATGAGAGCAACAATTATCACTAATGGAAAAGCAGCATAAAATATAGTCTCAATCACAATCTTAAGCATAGGAATCCAAATCCCCGCTTGAACTCCCATTGTTTTATAGGTTGATTTTGTTTGAAGCATGGCGCGTGTATTCTGGTATGAATCAACCATGTTTTCTGCTTCGTAATTCTCTGCCGCACTGTTTATTGCGTTTATCATCATTGCTTGTCTGAGCATTTCTTCCGATGATTTACTTACTTCAAAAAAATATTCAGTTAAGGATGGCGTGAAGGTGGATAAAAATGTTTTGGTGAGATCTGGTTTTGATGCCGATCTGCCTAAATTAGAAATTAAATCATCAGATCCATATTGCGTTTTCCAATCGTTCTCTAACGAAGTAACTCCATCTTTACATGAAGGAGTCGAAGAAGATCCTGTACTATCAGTATAAGTAAAAAATCTGTTTTCAGATTGGTTTTCTGTAACAAAACCCCATATATCATCGCTATTCTTTAGGTCATCCAAAGAATATGTGTTAAACTCAATATCATAAAATATACACTCTCTGATAAAGCTATCTACGCTAGATGATAAATTTGAGTTAGTGATTGTGGCTTTCGACATTGCATTCCACATATTCACACCAAATATCATTCCGTTCTGAGAATATTGTGTATCATCAGGCAGTGAATAAACTGATTCGAATTGAGTCGTCAGAGAATATCCAATTTTGCTCGTAGTAGAAGCAGTATAAGCTATAACATAGGGAACATTATCAACTGTCGCTCCTTGTAATAAGGGATTAGTTTTATCAGT
>CAZOAX010000460.1:0-1631 GCA_964577735.1 uncultured bacterium | reverse complement strand
AACCTATGCAAGGAGTCCTGGATTGATAACGAAAAAACAAGACAAGCTCAAAAATCTTTAACCAATGACATTGGCTCATTTCACCAAAAAATATTAGGAAAAGTAAAAGGGTGGAAAGATTTGAGCACAGGCAACATTGTGGATATTCTTTCTGAAGAAAAAAAAATCATTGCTGAGATAAAAAATAAACACAACACCGTCAAAGGTAGCGACCTCAAAGTTATATACGAAAATTTTGAAAATCAAGTTATGCAAAAAAACAGTATATATAAAGATTACACGGCCTATTATGTTCAAATAATCCCAAAAAATCCAAAACGATTCAATCAACCATTTATGCCATCTGACAGCTCAACAGGTTCAAAGAAACAAGAGAATTCTCTAATTAGAACAATAGATGGATATTCCTTTTATGAGCTTGTTACAGGGATTGATGATGCGTTACTTAAACTCTTTCAAGTCCTTCCAGAAGTTATTCAAGAAATTGATAGCCCTTACACACGAAAATGCCTTGACAATGAGTTCTTCAATCAATTTTTCGAGAAAGCCTATCTCGAAAAACCAAAGGTCAAAAGAACTAATAAAAGCCATTTAACCATCTAGATCATTAACTAGTCTCAATCAGATCTATCTCAGAAACACGAGCATCTGCTTGTTTTTTCTTATTAACTTTATTTGCTTTCTGAGTGGATTGATCCAACATGCTTATTACAGCCTTACCAATGTGGTACCCCAGATTAACGGGCACTGCATTACCGATTTGTTTATATTTAGATGAAATAGGCCCTGAAAATAACCACTCATCTGGAAATGTCTGAATTCTGGCATACTCTCTAACAGAAAGAGGTCTCGTTTCACTTGGATGACAGCGTTCAGTGTGCTTTTGAGAAGGACTACATGTCAAAGTCAGAGAGGGCTCATTCCATGAAAGCCGTCTTGCCATACCAGTTCTACCTCCTGTTCTATGAAAACTAACCCCCATAAATTCTTTTTGCATTTCTAATGGCAGATCTCTCCAATATCCTCCAGGTGGAACAAGCTCTAAATACTTACTTTTTTTTGGGCTGTATGGACTGAATTCAGAGGTAGGACACCCTTCAAAAGCATCTCTTAAAGATAAAATATAGTTTTTTTCTTGCGGCATCTGTGGTTTAATATTCAGATCTTTTCTAATGCCTATAATGATAAGTCTCTCTCTCTTTTGAGGAACATCTAAGAACTGTGAGCGAAGCAATTTAAAATAAGGCTGATATCCAATTTCATCAAGTGTGTTCAGCATTGTCTGTAAGGTTCGACCATTATCATGTTTAAGGAGTCCTTTAACATTTTCTCCAATCGCTATTTTTGGCCTGACTTCTTGCAAACATCTTGCAAATTCAAAAAACAATGTCCCCCTAGTATCTTCAAACCCAAGACCTTTTCCTGCTGAGCTGAAAGATTGACAAGGGAACCCTCCGGCAACAACATCAATCTTATCCTTATACTTACCAAAACACACTTTTGAAATATCATCTTCGATAATATTCCAACCTGGTCGATTTTTCTTAAGTGTATCGCATGAGTTTTTATCAATCTCAACAAGTAATTCGCTTTTTAGACCAGCTTTTTCAAAACCTAGTGCCAGACCACCT
>CAZOAX010000459.1:321-1640 GCA_964577735.1 uncultured bacterium | reverse complement strand
CTTGAATGTCCAGACTGTAATTTTTGTTGTATAAAGCATCTAAACTTGCTTTGGGAAGTCCATGAAGCGTATAGGGATATAATGTTTGCGTGAAAAAATCCGTATATTCATCAAAGGGATACTTGCCAACCAATATGATATATAAATTGATACCAAGAGCAAATAGCTCCATCGTTTTTGCACACTGAACAAGCTGTTTCTTCATATACTCATTATAAAACCGACACAGAATAATTTCCTGAATAGACATTAGATCTAGATGATTCAAATACCCGGAGGACAGGGTTTTTGGCCCGCATTTCATCTTAGCAGCATCCTCATAAAGAATAGATCCTTCCCAATCAATCAAAACTATACCTTGATCCGTCACTAAAATATTTTCAGGTTTAATGTCACCATGCCAATAACCTAATTCCTCCTTGCCTTGATAAGCATTTACAAGATCCTTGCAAAGATTAATTCTTTCACTATTAGTTCGTGCTTCACTGAGCCAACTTAATAAAGAGATATCATATTTAGCACCTAAAAACCCCACTAGTGGATCTATTTTTTCATTTTGCAAATTAAACAATGCCATTGGAACCTCTTGTATTCCATCGGCACTTTTATTCAAAACATTAGCACGTTTGTGAAGCTCTATTAAGTTAAAATATTCGCCTCTGATTAAATCTTGACCTATATCTGTTTTGGCAGATTTGAAAGCCATGATTTTGCAAGTTCCAATCTCATAAACAGAGATGACATTTTTATGTGAACTTTTCCCAAGCTCTTCAATCTGTTTTTTGTGGATAATACAGATCACACTTACAGTTACTTGAGCCATAAACACTTCATTCTTAATACAAAGACGAATTCCATTACAAAGAGCAAGATCGTAAATGAGATGTTTGCGAAACACCTGTTCAATCACTTTGACTAAGTGCCGATAATTAAACGAAAGGCCTGGAAGCGTGCCATCATCTTCCGGAATATATTTTTCTAGTATATCAGCGTAGCGGGAAGCAATCTGCACCCCCTCATCACAAGGCCGAAGAAGATCATTACAGGCTTTAATATCCGCCATTTTCTCAAATTGAACATCCTTACTGCTTAGCCAACTAACTAAAGTCTTCTTCTCACAGCATGCCTTGATCTCTTTCCTGTTTTGAATGATGGAAACAAATTTACAGATGTTCGACTTAAGCTTTAGAGGAGATGGGTGATAGGAAGGAGAGCTTGTAGTGCAGCGGATTGAGTCAGTATTCATAGACGTCCCCAGATCTCTATGGCTTCTTCTGTGGAATAACGATCATCAGGCTTGTGTGCTAACATTTTTATAA
>CAZOAX010000459.1:0-311 GCA_964577735.1 uncultured bacterium | reverse complement strand
TGAATCCCATTTTTTGTCGTCGGAAAATTCAATTCATATTCCTCATTCCACTCAAGGTCAAATGGGTCTTCGGAAACTAAAAGACAGAATAAATTATTCGCAAGAAAGAATAGTTCCAAGGACTTAGCGGTTTTTATGTAAAGCTCTTGATCTTCAATTTTATCTAACTCTTCAAGATCTAAAACGCATAAATAAGCAGCTGTTGTCGCTTCTGAGCGACTGAAATTTTTAGCAGCTTTATGATAAAGAAGTGCACCAGCCCAATCAATAATCACAATTCCATCTGGACCGATGACCATATTTTCAAGCTT
>CAZOAX010000458.1:0-1653 GCA_964577735.1 uncultured bacterium | reverse complement strand
GCTACCTACTTCCGAGAAAGTTAAGATATTGTTTTATCGACCACCAAGGAGGGCTTAATCATATGAGGTCGATTCCATCTCTTTTAATTGCTTTCTTATTATTATGTATTTTTAACTCACAAGGTATCGCTCAATCCATCCATGAGCCCGAATTATGGTGCTATGGCTCTTGTTCTGAAAACCAACTCAAAATTTGGGATGAATTTCAAAATGCAAAATTTGACGATCAACAAACTGAAGAAAGACTATATAGCGGAGAATGTTTTCATTCTGTTAAAGAACTAAATAAGGACCATCCCCATCACGCCGTCTTCTATTTTAGCCGTGTTCCAGAACCAAAAGTGGACTTTCCATTACATGCGAGTGGCTCATTTCAGTTTTTTGGTAAGGGCTATTCTGAAATGACATTGGAGCAAGCCCAGCAGCGTTTCCATCGGCACACCGAACCAACCCGACAATTGATAGCACTTTCTCTTAGTTATTTGTCTGACTTTTCTGTCGAAGAGGATATTGTTCGCTATTGGTTTCGACACTCGACAGATGGGCAAAGCCTCTACCTCTTTGGCCAATGGGGTCATTTTCATCGCATCTTTTGTGATCTAAAACGTCACTCGCAATGATTTGACGCATAGCCATCTTCTAGCTCTGCCAATTGCTCTTGCCACCATTTTAGACCTGATGCTATTCGAAAGTTATATTTCAAGCCAAGGGGGTCTAAAATGAGAAATTCAAAAGTATTTTTTCAAATGATGTCAGTGGGTTTTCTTAGCCTCGCTTTACTCTCGGCTTGTAACAAAGCGGATCGTCCGCAGGCCACTGGAGGGATCGAACCCCCCACTGAAAAAGGCCAACCTGATCCCACCCAGGACATTTCTACAATGCCTTTAGAGCAAGGGCTCAAAACCAAATATCAAAGATTAGATTACCTTTGCGATACTAAATTAACACTGACTCGCCCTCTTGAGTCTTCAAAAGAAGGCAGCGTTACTCAAGTCAAATCAGCACGTATTTTGGTTTGGGATCTTTTAGAAGATTTTAGCGAGTCAAAATTAATAGAGTTGGACTTGGATTTTGAAAATGTTCAAACCAGCCTGGAACTCAGACTGCAAGTGAAATTATTAAATGAAGTCATTGTGGCGGACAAAGAAAATGGACTAAGCTATGTTCTAAGGAACTCTCCATCACTTCAAGCCAAATCAAATTACAGTGGTATTGAATTTCGAGATGGTAAATCGTCTTCTTTTCAAAAAGAGTCATCTTATGTGGCCTACGAGAGATTTCCACAGACCCTGGAAAATTTCAGTTTTGGTCCTAAGGACAATCCAAATTGGAAGACCACTGTACATATTGATTGTACATTAGATTCTGTTCTTCATTCCGGGTATGAGGGAGAGTTTCAAGTAAAGCCCCTCTAAATCGGGCATCGTTTTTGCCTATATCAAGCATTTTTAGATTCAATTTTATCTATGGAACAAGTTTCAGTAATTAAATGAAGAGCTCACTCGATTCGATGGGGCTGCATTTACTGAAACTTTGGGAGCCCATAGATGAACCATCTCAAGTCAAACCGTTTATCAGAACAGATTCAACGCTTGCTAATAGATTCTTCAAACTACGTAGGCCGCAACGAGCCTCTTGAAGCTCTCAACATTT
>CAZOAX010000457.1:0-1678 GCA_964577735.1 uncultured bacterium | reverse complement strand
ATAAATGGCACCTTCGAGACCCTCACCTGAAGTTAAATCAATCAAGGTATCGATCTGGCACTCTTTACCATTCACATTGATGGTTTGATTGGCGAACAGATTGTTTCCATGGAGAGCTCTTAAAAGAGTGAGGGATTTCTGAAATTCTTGCGCCTTGATTGCATGTTCATCTATCTTTTTCTGAACTTCGCTGAAAATCCTGCCGTTTTGATTGATATCAATTAGACCCATGTCAGACCCGGCATTTTCTTTTTTTTGAATCTTTAGTGATAAGCCATTGGACTCTACTACCTCTACAGCGTAAATTTGACCATCGACTTGGATTTCAAATCCCTGATTAACAAGGGACTTTAGTACAGGCTCATTTTGTTTAAAATACTCCTTACAGCCCGCAACAAATTTCCCATCCACATCACCACTTAGATTATTTAAACGCTCCAGATGAGTGCCTAAGAATGCTCCCCCAAAGACTCTATGGAACCATGATCTGATCTTATAAATGCTGTCATCACGTTCTTCATACGTTTGGACAGCAGAAGTTTCTGCTTCTATCAGTTTTGCTATGAATTGATTGACATCATCCAGTTCGCTTGTACTCGATGCCGATTTTGCAAGTTTCTCTGCTTTTTTAAATAAGTCCTTTAAGACGACCTCTTTTGAACTGTCTCCCATGGACACAGTAAAACGTCTACCGTAGCTTCTATTGACGTTAGTTGCCGATGGCGCAACATTCACCTGACTTATGTTTTCCAAATTGATTGCTTTCAACTTTAATGTCATAGTGACACCTCGATTTTAGCTCATGAATTTTGAAATCCTTCCACCACCATCGCCTGCTTAAGATTTCTAATGAATTGTTCCTTAGTATCGTCCCATAGGTCTTTTTTCCAATCCCGATAGGACGTTTTACTACTGAGCGAAATACCAAGTCCACATGTACAAACGGTAGGAAAAGGCTGATCGATCCCTTGTTCATCAACTTTTAATTTTTTGCCTTCAGGTAAACTTGCACCGCCAGTCACAAACTTCAAAAATGTTTTGATCTCATCATCTGTTGCATCATTTTCAATCCAGTCTTTTAGCCATGTGGCTTTCATTTTAACAGTTGGGCGATAAGAGTCACAGCTGATCATTGCAACAATTTTTTGCCTATCGATCGAACCTTGGATTTGATCACTTACTTTCACTGGATCTTGAGCGATCAGAGCATTCCATGCCACAGCCGCAGACTGGTTCATACCTAAGGAAATTTGATAAATAGGATCCAGCATCGCTCCAAGCGACACGCCATTGAGACTTTTTACCAATTTAGAATCCTTGAAAATTCCTTCACGTAGTTCTTTTATAAACTTCTCTGGATCACTTTTAATTTTTTCAATGTCCGCATCCCCATCATCATTTGTGTAATAGTCATATCCTGCAAACATAACGGCCTCATCAAGCGCATTTTTGTCGTTAAGAAAGGTTTCTAAATAATATGAGGTTACATTAAGAAAATTAATATAGTTCTTAATGTAAGGAGTTCCTTCTGTGTCTAAATGGGTCAGCAAAGCCTTGGCTATCTTTACATAAGCTTCTTGTTTGTCGTTAAAATTTGATTTCTTAAGAGATAATGCGGCTTTAAAAAGACCCTCCGAGAAGAAACTGCCCGTTGTGATTAGATCCTCCTCATAACCGC
>CAZOAX010000456.1:0-1688 GCA_964577735.1 uncultured bacterium | reverse complement strand
AGGTGTTCATGATTAAAGGCTTTATTCCATGGAGGGCAGCGACTTGCAGAAGCCTCTTTAGAAAATCTCTGGGGGGTTGAGGAATGGCCACGACAAGTTGCTTGATCTCATAACCCTGGATAATTTCTTCTAAGGAGTCCATGGTCCCTAAGACTTTAAAACCACCAATGGATTTGCCCAATTTCTTTTTGTCATCATCAATAAAGCCAATGACATGCAACTTTAAATGTCGGTCAACCAAAAGACGGCGAAGCGCACCTTGACCAGTGACACCTGCGCCATAAATCAAGGTACGTGTGCCAAATTTTTGTACCTGTCGTTGGCTAAGGTACTCATAAAACAAACGTCGTGTAAGTCGAACCCCAGAAAGCAAAACAAGAAGGAGGAAGGCATCAATAAAATAAACAGAACGTGGAATAAACCCAAGGTTAAAAAGGTAGGAAGTAGAAACAATAAGCAAAGAAGAGGTGCCAATGGCTTTTGCTAAGCGGAAGGCATCAATGGCTGAGACATAGCGCCATATGATATTGTAGGTTTCAAAATACAAAAAGGTGGTCATGCGAAACAGGAGGATGACAGGCAACAAATTGTGCATGGCTGGCAAAAAGGGTTTGGCATCATCAAAATTTACCCGCAGAAGCAAGCTTGCATAGAACGAAAAAATGGTGAGCAACAAGTCGACAAAAAGGTGACGAAAATTTATTCTCTTAAGTGCGCCCATAGATAAATAGCACTATCATCCGATATAACGAGGGGTCCAGAGCATTAGGCGCCCTCCGAGGTCAATGGCCCATAGCGTCGAGACAAGCTAAGGCAAGCTTCGTACAATTTCAACAGTGGAAATTTCAAAGTTATTAGCAAAATACAAATGGGAATTTTTGTTTTTCGCAGGGATCTCAAGTCTTCTGATCTTTGCCTATTGGCCAGTCATGCAGTTTGGTTTTTTGCCTTGGGATGATGACTATAATATTTCATTAAACCCCTATTATAAAACTGGACGCTGGCCTGAAATGTGGACCAATACCTACTATGGAATGTTTATTCCAGTGACGAGCACCGCGTGGGCCTTGTTGTGGAAGATCGGTGGGGGCGAGCCCCTTCCTTATAGGATTTTTAATCTCGCCCTGCATGTGATAAATATTTTCTTAGTATTCACCTTAGCAAAACATTTACTCAAGCGCTTTCAAATTGAATCCAAATTCATCTTGTGTGCCGTTGTCTGCATGTTTGCTCTACATCCCTTACAAGTGGGAGCCCTTGCTTGGATCTCTGGAGGGAGAGATCTCATTGCAAGTTGTTTAGGATTTTCGGCCATTTTAATTTATCACCGCTGGCGTGATTGGAAAGGATTTCTCTTTGGAGGAATTGTCTTTTCTTTGGGGCTGCTCAGTAAACCACAAATCGCAGCTCTGCCTATGGCCATGGGCTTTTACGATCTGATGTTTCACCGCAAACGCTGGCAAAGATCTGCGGTTGAGTTAATTATTTGGAGTATTCCATCTCTCTTTATTGCCCAAATGACCTTTGAGACCCAATCTGAAGTAATTCGATGGGTGATCAATGGCTGGGAACGCCCCCTCATTGTGCTCGACTCAATTGGATTTTATATTTCAAAAATATTTTTTCCCTATCCTCTTGCTGTGGATTATGGACGGATTCCGCGGATTGTTCTTAAAAATATTTTTGCA
>CAZOAX010000455.1:0-1690 GCA_964577735.1 uncultured bacterium | reverse complement strand
TATTTCTAGGTAACGCTTGCGCATGGTGAACATCACAAACAAGAAGGTGCTGAAGAACAGGAAGACGAAAAGATAATTATAGAGATGATGGATGTTATGCACTTTGCCTTGAAACATAACGCTCATGGGGTTTTGGTTGTTGACCACTAGGAGAAGGCATATGCCGATGCTGAGTAGCAGGGAGTCGATAAAATCATTTTCAGCGCTTTTAAAGAAAAAGGAGATGAAGACTAAAATGGCGGCTATTGCAGCTCCATAGCCGATGACTTCTTTTTGCACGCCCGCAAATAAAGGGATGATCGCTAAAAAAGCATATAAAAGGTATTTATTCAGCGCTTCCCAGTATCCGAGGATGAATGTCATAGACTTGCTGTCTTTGCCACTCCGACTTAAGAGCAAACGGCTGTTTTTAATTCTATCGATAAGTTCTTTGTTGGCCTTTCGACCTCCTACAATCGCAACCAGTAAAAGGACTGTTACGGCGTAGGGAATCCAGTCAAAGGTGTATTTGGGCGCCGGGAAGACAATTGACACCAAGCCAGCGATTCCAACCAGCAGCGCTATAAAGTACATGGTTGTGACAGTTTGAGATTGCGATAGTCCCACTCGCAACATGGCATGGTGAAAATGATTGTTATCAGCCTTAAACGGGTTTTTTTTGTTTTTCAATCGAAAAGCAATGACGCAAGCTGAATCATAGATCGGCAGGGCAAACGCTAACAGTATTGAGAAAAATGGAATCATGTCTAAGGCTTTGGAGCTTCCCCGGCCAAGTGGGGCTTTGGATATGAGTGTGATTTCATCTTGGCCCAGTAAGATGGTCCTATTGCAAAGGAGGAAAAGGATAAAAATCCCAACAAAGTAGCCGAGAAAATTACTCCCTCCATCACCCATAAATATTTTTGCGGGATGGGTATTATGCTTTAAAAATCCCAACACTCCGCCTACAAGGGGCAAAGTAAGTCCCAGGATTAGGTGGAAAGATTGAAAATGGAAATAGCTCATAAAACTAAGGAGCATCAGTGCAATCAGCACTAAACCGGCAGCAAGACCGTCTAATCCGTCGATCATATTTGCGGCGTTAATAGCGCCTACAATGATAAACACAGCCAGGGCGGTTCCTAACCATGCTGGCAGCATCAATGAAAATTGTGGCCAAAGATTGATGCTAGTTGGAACGAGATCGGCAAAGTGCACCGCGGCAAAGGCTAGAAGCACTTGTAGCAGAAGACGCCACCGAGCTCTCAATTGGAATAGATCATCAGCGACGCCAATGAGAAAAATAACAGCACCAGGAATAAGAATGCTGTACAGACCAGGGGCGTGAACCAATAAATATCCGCAAAGCGCGCCAAAAAATATCGCAATTCCGCCTAGCCGTGGAATCTCACCTCTGTGTACCTTGCGCCAGGCCTCTTTATCTTCGGCCTTGGAGAAAGGAGCATCATAAAGCCGATATTTTGCAGCTAGCTTTAGAAGTAGCGGAACGAGGATGAGACTAACAGCGAGTGCTGTCGCGAAGACTAAAATGGATTGAATAAGGATATTGGTCATAAGGTGTTAATATCCCTTTTAATAAGCAAGGATGCAATGTTCTTAAAGTAATAAAGCTTATAAATGCGTCAGTTGAGCAGATTGGTGGATGTGTCAAATTGACATTATGGAGGGCAGCCCTGCTGTGAAGTAACTA
>CAZOAX010000454.1:1376-1697 GCA_964577735.1 uncultured bacterium | reverse complement strand
TCCGAAGGTAGATGTGTAAGATAGTTCATAGTACTTAGGTGTAATCAATTTTTAGCATGCGTTGCTTATTGTTTTGCTGGATCATTAGGTGAATTTTTCCGGCATCGATTGAAATAAAGGTGATTCTACTAATGATCTTAGCTCCAAGAGGGTGCATTTTTTCAATGGTTAATGTGCTCATATCGATGATAAGCAAATGGTATTGTGGATCTTCTGATTTGAGTTGCAAAGAGCATACCAGAAACAGCTTATCTAAGAAGCATTTTGCTTCAGGAATTAATAAAATGTTAAGTTTATCTGCCTCTTGAATATCAAGCGATA
>CAZOAX010000454.1:0-1366 GCA_964577735.1 uncultured bacterium | reverse complement strand
ATTGCAGCTCTACTTCTTCCTCTATCCTATCTATTATTTGGATTTGGAGTTTATTTTGGTTGTTCCTTGAGCAGAGCAAGAGCGTATCCTTGTATTCTAAAAGCATATCCAAGCCTTTAAGGGGCAAGGAATTAGATGCGATAACGCCTTCTTCTGATATGGATCCTATCTTATAATCGTCGTTTACTTCGTGATGAATAAAGACATATTTTTTAGATCCGGCATGAAATGCTTGTCGGTATTCCGTCAGCATATGGTTTGTCAGTGCATTGTCTTTTACGATGTAATCCTGAAATTTTATGCTTTGATCTGCAATGTGCAGGAGCTTGACACCGACACTTGTTTGACTATGAAAGAGCATGAGTTTACCACAAAAGTTCTCCACTCGCACGAGTCCTTCAATTTCATCAGAATAGATAAAGTTCAGATCGCGATAGAATGGGTTAATCCTGGGCAATTGATCCAATGACAGGGCGGCAAATTTCGATTTAAGATGAAAAACAAGATGATCATCGATCAGATGAATGGAGCGGATGTCAGAAAAAGGCAAGGATGTATAGGAGACGTGCTGAAAGTCTTTAAGCGAATGAATGTGCATTTGATACTTTTCTCGTGTAGGACTTAAAAAGATTGTGAGGATGACATCTTTGTAGAAAATGGGCTGGATGCCCAAGTTAAAAATGGGATAGTAAGTCCCTTCGCTCAAAATTTCACCTAAGAACAACCGATGCTTTAAGTCGATCACAGCAATATCTCCACCCGGGGAATCTCGAGAATAGGCTGCCCATTCGGAATTAGGGAATGTCCAAAGAAAGGGAGCGCATGGTGTGTGGGTTGAAAGTAGCTGGAGTCTTTCTGTGTTTTTGAGAGTTAATGTCAAATGTAAGTCACTGGATAATAAATCGTGAAGAGCTTGTTCACCGATCCTCGGGGATCCTTTGATCCACTTGATCATAAATGTAGAGATCTTTTTTGCATCCTTCCATTCTTTTGTTAGGAGCCCAAGGCAGTACTGGTTTATTTGAGTATTTAACGTGGTGCATGTCAGTTTAACGCCTGAACAGAGCAGGATCTTAAGAGCTTCTTTTGAAGGTGTAGCATGCCCTGTTATCCAGTGGAACATGAGCTCATTCGGAATTTGAGTTAAAGGGCTTTCAGGTTGCATTTTTAGTATTGGATTTGGATGATGTTATTTTTTGTGGAATTCAATATGTATAAAAAGCCGGTCGATGCCTCGATAATCGTGGGTTGGATATCCAGCTCTAAAAGGTGCTTTTGTTCCATCTGTTTAGTCTTTAAATTGACTGTGACAAGATAATTAGATGGTCCAGGGATGCCTTGGTCGATATCTTTAGTGAGGACGCCG
>CAZOAX010000453.1:0-1711 GCA_964577735.1 uncultured bacterium | reverse complement strand
AGCTTTTGGAACAACAAGAAAATGCAGACGCTCTCCACCAAATCCGATCGGGGCATAATTATAAAGAACATTTACTTTATCACCCTCTAAGACACGCTGCCTGTCCATCGTATCTTCTTTGCAAAAAGGATCATTATCCACTGACTGTGCATCATCAGGCTCTGTAAATTCCGCAATGTTCTGAAATTTTTTAACTTGCTGCTCAATGTTCTGATCAGTAGTTTCAGCACCGCCAAAAACAACTCGATAAAGAACTTTCAACTGCTGGGCCATCCTGCCAATAAAAGTATGGCATTTCGCATAAGGGACAATCTCCCATTTGAAAGCATTTGAATCAACTTTTCCATACACCATGTATTGATCATTCTTCCAACTTTGAGCAATTTTTTGCATCACAGTGTAGGAATCCGCATGATCTTTCTCAGTCCAATCGTTAAACTGCTGGTTTGGAAATTGGATCTGAACTGAATTTTTCAACAAATGTTGTCTTGGCAAGCTTGCGATAACGGAGCCTTCAGATAGAACCTGATGAGGGATCGCATCTTTCTTGTCTGCAAACAACTGCTCAAGTCCAGTTGCAACTCCTGAATTTTTATCAACATATGTCTTTAATTCTTTTGAGGTCACATCAAATCGTTTTTTAAGGCTGTTGATGTTGACTTTGTACCAATTACAGGTTCCGTCTTGAGCGATCTCGGAATGAAGGACGTAGTATTTTCTATCCAACCATCCTAAAGACGGAGAACTTCCCGCTGGAAATAGAATTTTTTCAGCAGCAAGGGCATAGCGGTCCTTCCCTTTATCTCCTACATAATCAAACACATGCAGCCTGCTCTTTTTACTTCCACTGCTGTTGAATAAAGATAAAGCCCGCTCTCCACTTTCAAATCGATAATTGACGATCGTCATATAAATCCTATTTTTTTTTCATAAAATTGTACTAAATAGCTGCATTTCAAAGAAGAAGAACCGGTCATGAACGTTGACAGAATAACTAAAATCCTGTTTGATAGAGAGAAAATTTAGGTGTATAAATGGAACTTTCCTCAACAAAATCGTTGACTGATCACTTTTCTAAACTTGCAATAAACGGGATCCAGGTCCTAGCAGGATCGTTGCTGCTTGGGCTAGCTTCGCAAGTGGCTTTTATCCTTCCCTGGGTTTTCATTATGGTCACGTTTCAGACACTTGCAATTTTTCTGCTTGGTGTAACGCTAGGGCCAAAAAAAGCTGCATTATCTGTACTTCTTTACTTGGTTGAAGGCGCTAGCGGCCTCCCAGTATTTCCGCTTGCACAAAGTGGAATGACCATATTGCTTGGGCCAAAAGCAGGCTATTATTTTGCGTTTGCCCTTGCGGCGTTCATTTCCGGCACAGCCAAAAAAGAGGATTCATCGGTTAAGCTTTTCCTCACATTTTTAGCAGCTAATACAGCCATTTTTGCAATAGGGCTATTATGGCTTTCTTTCTTTATCGAACTGCCTTATGTATTAGCCATTGGTTTCTATCCATTTATTATTGGAGACGTACTTAAAATTTTAGCAGCTACTGCATTAACAAAAGGAATGCACGCAATTAAGGGATAAGCGATCGATGCCTATAATTCCGCTGAACTTTCTTTTTGTCGGCGTAGACCCGAGCTTTACGGCCTACTTCTTCACGAAAGAAGAGGCCTTAAATGCATCTGTCGATTCTTGCAGAACGATAAAAG
>CAZOAX010000452.1:0-1712 GCA_964577735.1 uncultured bacterium | reverse complement strand
TTCGTCCAATCCCCTTTCGTGTAACTATCAAACACATTGGGATTGTTGACACTCGCCATTGAACAACCTTATTTTAATTAGGAAAATTCTATCCTAAATATATTAAGATCGCATAAATTTATTTGCACCGCCTAAAAGAGTAGAATTAATTTTACCAAACTTCCTAGTATTGGAAATCCTTAGTTCTCACCTTCTTGAGCTTGACGCAAGAGAGCAAACCCAAAACGTTGCATCCCTTGGGGGAATATAATTTCCTCAGAGCTTGAGATTTCATCTTCTGTGAGATGAGCTTGTCCTTGCATAAGGGATATGCCGATCAGGGCAAAGCCATAAAAAATTTGGGCAACAGTTTTCATCTTTTGGAGTTTGATCGATTCTTCAGAATTGAGCTTCCGCTCAAAATAGGCGTTAAGGAGGATATCTTGTTTGTGTTGGTCCATTCGATAAAGCACGATCGGTGTTACAATGTCGAAAAAGGGATCACCTTGTCCGGCATGCTCCCAATCGATAAAGTATACCTTTCCGTTTGAATACAAAACATTGTTTGGGTTTAAGTCATTGTGGCAAGGCTTTTCAATTAATTTAAGTTCCATCTGCAGTTGAGCTAGTACGTTCGAAGATTGAACAATAATGGCAGGCTTGTCATCTGGCATGAGGCTTTCAAAGTATTTGACATCCTCAAAAACGGAGTGCCCGGAATGAAAAGAAGGGCCGTCATGAACTTCTCGCATAGCTCTTCCCAATAGCTCCAAACTCTCATCTGATAAGGGATTGGTTACGGAAGTAGCGATGAAATCCATCACAATAATTCCCTCTTGCAGATCGGCATAGATCACCTTGGGCGCGATCCCAATCTCTGAGGCTACTTGCATGGCATGAAGTTCACGCTGCCTATCTTCAAGTGACCGCCGAGTATTGCTAAAGCGCACCACATAACATTTGCCCGCAACTTCAATTTTATACAACCCCGGCGAAGATAGCCCCTTCAGCAGTCTCTCAATCAGATCTGGTTCTGAGGCTTGAAAGACTTTGGATACAACTGAATTTAGAGCTTCTTCATGCTCATGAGGAATATCTGCTGCCTGTAATACACTTACAAGCAAGCAGAAGAATAGAAGAATTTTTCTCAATTTAATCTGTCTCAACAAATATATATTCAGCGGTATCTTTTTGCTTAAGGACTGCATGGCCAATGACTTTTGATTTTTTACCACTATGGGCATTTCCTTCAATCCAAAGTTTTGTTACCTCAAGGAACCGGTCTGCTTTTTGAGATAATTGAAAGTGACATTGCCCTTGAAATAATTCAAGTGCCGTCGCGTCCATTTCCAATATCCATCCATTGGATAGAAGGACTTTGTTTTCATCTAGTACTGAATCTACCAGCACATAAGGGTCCAGCACATTGGAGAGAATTCCTTTTTTTAAGTGAGACCTATTAGCAAACATTTCACTCATTTCATCGCTTATATCAATTTCTCTGCTTAGTTTTTCACCGGAATAAATCTTGGATATCGGAAAAAAATTACCGGTACGATCATAGTCTGTTAATCGAAGATTGATCACTTCCTCAGGATTTGCCCCAAAGTCCAGCATCGCCTGAACAATTTCGACATTTCCGCTAAGAATCGCTGGGTAAAGTAATGTGTATGTAAAATATAATCTACTTACTCCGATTTTATCTCCGTTACTATTAACAAATCCATTGAACT
>CAZOAX010000451.1:0-1718 GCA_964577735.1 uncultured bacterium | reverse complement strand
GTTGAGGCGATGATAGTCGCAAGGCGAAAGTAGCTAGGCGCCAGAACATAGAGTTTAAATAAATTATTTATGAGGAGTTTTTTGTTATACTGGAGATTATGAATGAATGGTCTCGTCGTAGGAAAAGGATAATTTTAGCCCTGGTAACTTTTGTCTTAGTTTTTCTTATTGGTTTACCGGTTTTTCTATTAGTCTACAAAGCTCCAACTTGTTTCGATGGCAAAAGAAATGGTGATGAGACCGGGGTCGATTGTGGCGGTTCTTGCCAACTTCTTTGCACTGCCGACTCCTTGCCGCTTATAGTTAAGGGTGACCCTAGGATTCTTAAAATTGCACCAAACACCTTTGAGGTAGTTGCTTTGGTCAATAATCCCAATATTTCTGCTGGAGTTTATCGAGCTGGATACACTTTCAGGTTATATAACCCTGGAGTTGCTTTGCCGATAAAAACTATTGAGGGCGTCGCTCATATTCCTAAGAATTCGACCTTCGTTTTGTTTGAGGGGCCTTTTATCTTAGAAGAAGGTGCTAATCCAACCCGAGCTACTCTAGAGTGGAAGAATGAGACTTTGGTTTGGACCAAGAATGAAAATCCTTTTCCAAATATTAGAGCTGTTCAAACAACTCTTTCTGGGGAAGATACTAGTCCTCGGGTTGATACGGTTGTTGAAAATTTGACCTTAGACAATATTTCAAATCTTGATTTGTCTGTCATTGTTTCGGATGATGCGGGTAACATTTTTGCAGCTGCAAAAACTTTTATAGAAACCTTACCTCGCAACTCACGAGTGCCAGCAGTTTTTACTTGGCCCAATCCTTTCGATGTGCGTGAGGAGGCCTGCACTCTCCCAGTCGATATTGCATTTGTTATAGATCGCTCTGGTAGTATGGCAAGTATCAGCTCGAATCCACCACAGCCTCTAACTGATGTCAGAAATACTGCTATTCAATTTGTTAATCAATCTGGCCCCAATGATCGTCACGCGATTATTTCTTTTGCCAATGATGCGAGTAATCCCATTGAGACGGTTTTGAATTCTGATGTAGAACAAGTCCGTCAAGCTATAGCGGGGATTGAAATAGATCGAACTTCTGGCTCTCAAAATACAAATATTGGTGCAGGTCTTCGGACAGCTAGAGCGGAACTCAATTCTTCAAGACAGCGCGATAATGCAGATAAGGTTATTGTACTTTTAACAGATGGCGATCCAACAAATCCAATTAGAGCTGGAGAAATTAATTATCCAGAAAATTATGCTCTTGAGGTAGCTAACTTAGTTAAGTCCGATGGTATTCGTATCTATACTATTGGCTTGGGTAATAAGGTTGATATGGCATTTTTAAGACAGGTAAGCACGACAGCCGACGACGCGTATCTCGCTCCGTCGACAAGAGAGCTCGCTAATATTTATCAACAAATATCAACCAAGATATGTAAACAAGGCTTGGTAGGAGTAGATGTTTATCTCCGCATCTTTCCTGATAGGAGCTTTATCCGATAAACATTTTTAAGTCGGATGAAAGAAAATATTTTAACTAGATTTCTCGATAGGATGTATATTGATTGGTATATATTTATACCAGCTCTCCTCATTTCTTTATCTGGTCTTGTAACGATGAATTCTTTTTCTGGGGATGATTACTTCTTTTTCCGTCAGAGTATTTGGATACTTGTGTCTGTGTCCGTTTTCTTTGTGGCTTCAGCTGTCGACTGGCAC
>CAZOAX010000450.1:0-1721 GCA_964577735.1 uncultured bacterium | reverse complement strand
TGTACGAGCGATGTCGGAACCGCTTTTTCTGGCATTATCGCATACAGCATATTCCAATGCGCACAAGCAAATGACCCTTTACGCCCCTTCTGTGAAGGTCTTGCCGAACAAGCAAAATCTGAGTTGAAAAACGAGCTTGAATACAGCTTAAGCGAATCTGAGGGCGCGGTAACAGAAACAAACATCAATCAATGTTTAGGCTGAGCAACTGAAATGGGCGTGACGTTGGCCTTGTAGATAAAGGATAGATTTTACTTTGCGGGAATAGGGGGGCAATATGAGTAATACAAAGAAAGATCTTCAAGAGTTTTCTGATGCGAATCCGCATAGTCTAAAAGAGGAACTCGTAAAGGACCTAAAGCTATTTACAGGTATATTTCTTGGAGGTCTTCTCGCTTTTCTATTATTCACAGGTTATGCTTTTCTGGCTGAAAAGAAACCCTTGAACGCGAAAAATCAATCTGCGATCACGGTCATCACAGCACCTTCAAATCATGCGTTTGTCAATCAATCTGAACCGACAAGAGGAACATTTCACTTTGGGAAAGTCCTCAGTGCCGGCCTCGCCCTTATCTGTTTTTCATTTGTTCTGATCAGTGTTCTTGAATGGCGAGAAAGCCAGCAATGGACCATCAACTATAATCGAACATTTGGACAAGCGACTAAGTAATCAAATTTATTCACAGATAAATGTCAACTCCAAAGCAGGGCCTTGACAACCAATCGCTGTCCGTTTTTGAGACAGAATTTTGAAATCCAGATTTTTACAATGACTCGCAATCTGTTCCTTTACACTCGTTAGAACATCTATCACAGCCCCAATTTTTGTTGTATGGCAGGCGTCTCTCCATACGCGGAGGAACTTAGCTTCGATTATTATGCTATCATGGATTTCTGAATCCAAGCGACTTTCCAATTCCTTTTCCATGCTGCGAATATGGTTTATATGAGGTATTTCCTCGATATCACAAAAAATCGGGTAAGAAGCCAGAGGTTTTTGGAGAAAAGCCGCCAAAGTCAATTCATCGCAACCTGAATTCCCAAACGCTTGCATAGAAAAACCAAATGCAAGTAGAACAGACATTATTTTAAATAAAATTGTTAATCTCATAAATAATCTCCTTTTTAATATCAGGCCAAAACTAAAACAGTGCAAAGCCGCAGTAAAATAGAATTATCTTATCGGTGCTATTACATAAAACGATGATTTAACCTCCAGGTCCATATTGAAACACGCAAAGGCTCAGCACCGAGATGACATATCAAATGAAATCTCTTCCGCATGAAATAAAAAAACATGTTTTAAATTAGATCGTTAGTCTTGTTCACCAGAAAGCAATGGTCATTCGCATTTAGAATCACGCTATCGTAATGTAACCGTCGTTCTCGTTGGGGTTTATGAGGTTGCATGTCTATGCTTTATTTATTACCTGCCTTCTCTTGCATATTATGCCTTAGTCTCTGCTTTCATATTTCATCGCGCACACTAAAATCTCTCTCCCAATTATCTGATACATTTAAAGCTCAACAAGGTTTGACCCTTTGTGGCCATTGGCTTGCTGCCAAAGCCAATTTGAATGCTGCGAAGCATATAATAAGCGAGGACTCCTCGCCTTTTCTTTTGAAAGATCTGAGATGCCGGAGCCATGAGCTGCCTTACAGCATAGGCTTAGTCTTCCAAAATAATCCAAAGCTGCCTCAAATATGGCCGAATTACATAT
>CAZOAX010000449.1:0-1757 GCA_964577735.1 uncultured bacterium | reverse complement strand
GGAACGCCTGTGCTGCCGCTAGTGTAGATGATGGTCGCGGGGTCAGTTGGGCTGACGCTTCTCAAGATCTCAAGATAAGCCCCTTCGGGAAGTGTTTTTTCGTAGTTTTTCCCCATTTCTAAAAAGCGTGAAAAGGAAATCTCCTTTTCATTTTCGTGATGCGCTTCAAAATCGATGATGTGATCAAACAAAGCTTGGTCCTGTTCAGATCGTGCCCATTGATCGCTGCCCCCGACAAAAACGTTTTTCAGGCCTGATTGTTCAATCTCAAAGTGGAAATTTTCAACTGAAATATTAGCAAATAAAGGCACTGAAACAGCGCCGATGGCCATGATGGCATAATCAGCAATCGTCCATTCAGCAGATGGCAAGGCAATGATACCGACACGGTCGCCTCGCTTAACCCCAATGCTTAACAATCCAAAAGCTGTGTAACGAACTTTTGTTAGAAATTCCTTCGTGGAAATGCTTTTCCATTCCCCGTCGATGTAATTGATAAGTGCTTTTGGATTGTCGAATTTCTTTTCAATCTGTTCTAGGGCTTGACCAATTGTAAAAATCTGCTCCATAATCGAAATCCTTGTATTATAACCGAGTTATAACAAAACAAATATTTAAAAATATGAAAAAACTACTCATTGCTTTTTCTTTGCTATTCCTGTCGTCTACCGCTCCCCAAATGGGAGAAAAATTGACCTCTACAAAAGATCAGTACACTGTTTTGAAGAGACTAAATAAGGGTGCGTATTCAGAAGTATTTGAAGTTCAAGGTCTTAATGACGAGTCTTACGCGCTGAAATGGTATAAGGATGTGGAGGCTCTCAATCTTACGGAATTCCATTACCTTTTTGGCGATTGGGAGCGGGAGTTTGAAGTGGGAACTGCCCTGGATCATCCATCGATTATTAAAGCAGTAGACGTGTGGGACCATTATCTGATTCTTGAAAAGGCAAAAGGGAGGGCTCTATGTAGTTTGCGTGAAAGAAGTCTAACTGTCTCTCAGGCAATACATATTTCATTACAATTGGTGGATGCAATGAAATATGCGTTTTGCCACCAGCTTTGCAATTTGAAACTACAGGCAAGAAATATTTTTATCCAGGAAGATTTCAGGATCAAGATTGTAGATTTAGCTTACTTTGTGTCCTTTGATGATCTTGAAAAACATTATGAAGGAACTACTGATACGGAACCACACGTGGTCATGGTGCAGCACTTTGAACACTTAACTGATCTTTGCGTTCAAGTGATTGATAAGTCGGTTTTTCCGAGGGAAGAGCGTATTGCAAAAAAACTTGCGGTCAAGAAGATCGCTTGGGAAATTATAGAAGAATACACAATGGATGAATGGATTGATTTCAGTATTAAATTTGATCTGCTAGTTGATGTTATAAAATCATTTGACTGATTATTTGTTTATCATTATATTATTGTAATTAAAATTATTGGTTTTATGAATAAGTTCCTATTGTCTATTATAAGTATCTGGGTTTTCGCAGTATCACTTGATGGGTATTACACTTCCTATCCGGATGATTCAACCTATAATTATTCATATGGCGATGATTCAAGCTATGGTTATTCATATTCAAATGAAAACTCTACCAGCATTGAACCTGTTTTGGGTCAAATCTTGCAATCACCCACTCAACAATATACTATAGTTAAAGAGCTCGGGGCCGGGGCTTTTGGAAAAGTATTTGAAGCCATCACAAATTCAGGTGAAAATGTGGCCTTAAAATGGTACATGACGACTG
>CAZOAX010000448.1:0-1768 GCA_964577735.1 uncultured bacterium | reverse complement strand
CAACAGGAGAACACGTTTTTATCTATGCGTCTATATTTATGCGTTTATCAATAGTTTGTTATCAGGTCCGCGAATTGCTGTAACCAACACATCCGCCCAGAAAAAACTTCCATCTTTCTTTTTTCTCCATCCAATATCTTCATATCTCCCTCTTTCTTCAGCGATCTTTAATACAAGAGCCGGCTTGTTAGATAAGACTTCATTTTCAGAATAGAAAACAGAAAAGTGCTTTCCCAAAATCTCATGAGCTCCGTATCCTTTAAGATTGCGAGCTCCATCATTCCAGCTTGTAATGTATCCATTGGGATCTAACATAAATATTGCATAGTCTTTGACACCTTCAACCAACAGTCGAAACTTCTCCTCGCTGTCTCGGAGATTTTGTTCAAATTTAGCGCGCTCAATAGAATGCCACAAATTGTTTGCTGCCGATGACAACAGGCTAAGATGTCTTTGGCTCACCTCGATTTGATTTTTCGAGTACACTTCCAGAACGCCAAGTGCCTGACCATGAACAATGATGGGAGTAAAGACGGCGGATTTGAGACCAGCCTTAGCCGCAGCATCCGCTCTTAAAAAATCTTTGTTTCTCGAGATATCAGATAGGAAGATACTTTTTTTATTGGATATTGTTTTCTTTAGTATTATTGACAGATCACCAAGGTTTAGGGTTTCGGTCTGTTTGTAAAACATTTCAAAATCGGCTCCTTTGACAGATGGCCAAATTCGTAAAGGCTCTAGTCTTCCAATCGAATGGAGGAGAAAAATGTGAGCCAGATCCCAATCAGTCCTGTCGCAAATTTGATTTAATGTTCTTTCAATTGCAACTTTCAAGCTCAAAGCTTCATTGGCCGTCGACGCTATCATTGACATTGTTTCGATATTAAATAATTCCTGATGAAGAGCTTTATCTGTCGCTTCGAGCCGTACGGAGATCTTCCACGAAACGAAGAGAAAGCTTGAAACTATAAACAAGGTTTGAATCGCCAATGTCGCAGGATCTAACCTGAATAAAGTACTTCCGTACATCAAAGTCGAGCCAATAAGTGGTGGAATAATCCATATCGCAACCACCATTTTTCGCAAGAGTCTGCCTCCTTGGTAAGGGCTCAGCAAAAGAGAAGCAACTCCAACGGGACGGTCAAATAATTGGGCGAAAGAGAGGGCCCCTATACTCAATGCGGTCGCTACTGATATTCCAACCGTGGTGTCGGAGCCCACAATTCGGTAGAAGAAAACAGTCTGATATAAAAATCCAACCGTTGACGTATAGGTGATTCCCAAAGCCAGCAGAGAAAGAATTTGCGTCGGAGTAAATGCCATTGAAAGATTGAGATTTCTGAAGAGAGTCGAAGCCCCAAGAAAGAAAAAGGCAAGTGAACTATACACAGATGGAACTAAAGAAGATATGGCGACTGGCAAAAATGGAATTTGATTGAAATGTACAAAGATAGAAAAAGTCCCGATAAAAACAAGAGCTCCACCTATAAAGTTTAATGGCCTAGAATTTTTTTGATTGGAGCCACGCAAAAAAATGGAACACGATAAAAGAATTACTGCAATTGCCGTCGTCACCTGCATCACTGGAAAATTTGGATTTATTCTGGTCAGAAGCTCCTGGCCGATTGCCCAAGAAATAATTACAACGGTGGCAATCGTAAGAGAAACAAGCGCCATCAGTTTTCGAAATTTGGAAATGCTAGGCACTTTTATTTGAATAGCGATTGAATTGTGTTTACAGGACCTCGACTCAAGTCTGAGAAGAAAT
>CAZOAX010000447.1:224-1769 GCA_964577735.1 uncultured bacterium | reverse complement strand
ATGGGAGAGTCAGTCCCCTCCTTTGTTGCACTTTCCGGCGTCTTTACAGAGCCCGGAGGCATCTGGACAGTTCCTGTCTTGATCAATATCGATGGAAAGACAGAAATGGACAATCCTATGAGAGAATCTACTTTCAAACAAGGGATGAATAATTATGCCGCACCTGTCTTGAGCATGTATTCAAGCCATTTTGGATCCACCTACATGACAATATTTGGAGGCTTAAGCTTCGGCTATTTCAACTCAAGCGGTTTTCAAACCGATGAGGAAATTCCCTTCATCAATCAGATCACAACTGTGGAATACAACAACCACGCCAAGTTTAAACAATACCTCATGGATGCAGAATACCCTGTCATCATTTCCACCAGTTCCAACCCAGGAAATCAACTCCTGTTTGGCGCTGGAGCATGCTTCATTCCAGCAAGTACAGTATCAACCTATGACAATCACGTGATCAAGTACGACCGTTTTTATAATGGGAAAAGCTTTGTCGGCTACATTGTCGGTGGCATCCAAAGCACTGTGCCGAACACTTCCTCTAACTCAGACTCAGCTGCCTCCCCTTACATCTTCAAAGTCTACCTGCATAAGTAAGCCGAACGGTCACCGCATCCCGCGGTGACCAATCTCTAATGGATATTGCCAAGAAAATTAAACGCTCGTGCTCGCGTACCGCGCGCACTAGAGACGCAGAGACGCAGAGGCCTTCGGCTACTATAGCTTCTTTTTTTTCCAGAAGAAAGTTCCTTTCTTCTGGATGGCAGTTTTTACGCTCGGGACGAGCGTAAAAAGTCTAACTTGTAAGATTGGACGTACTGGCCGAAGGCTCTGCGCCTTTGCGCCTTTAGTGAGCACGAAGTGCGCACGAGCGTTTAATTTTTATTCTTGCTGAGTAGGTAAGAGTTTTTTGCTCCGTTTTTCAGCCTCGGAGATGAACTCGACCTCGTCGAGGGCATTTTTTTTGCGTGGTTTGGTCTGGGCCGGGATATCGAAGACGGCGGGGTCGATGTCGACTTCGGCGATGTCGGCCTTCATCAGCTCATCAGCGATTCCAATCATCATTTCCGGGGTGATGCGGATGATCTCCCTATCTGAACTTCCAACACTTGTGGGGGGTAAAGGTGCGCCTATTGTCGTTGCAAGTATAAAACCGGTAATCAAAATCATAACCCCTTCCTTCATTGATCTTCATGTGGTACAATAATCTTACTTATACATAAATATTTGACATGAAGCAACATCCAATTAGTCTAAAAAAAGTGCGCGTCCACAATTTAAAGGGCGTCGATCTGACCCTGAACCCGGGTGAACTAGTCGTTTTTTCGGGAGTTTCCGGCTCGGGCAAGTCATCGCTTGCTTTTGATACGCTTTATGTCGAGGGACAAAGACGCTACATCGAATCACTGTCTACTTTTGCAAGAAGGCAGCTTGGTGAAATGGCAAAACCGGATATTGAATCAGCTTCCGGCATTACCCCTACAATCTCAATCGAACAGAAAAGCGCAAGCCGGAATCCAAGGTCCACCGTTGGGACGCTAACGG
>CAZOAX010000447.1:0-214 GCA_964577735.1 uncultured bacterium | reverse complement strand
AATTTATGACTACTTGAGGGTGCTCTTTGCCCGGATTGGAATCGCTCATTGCCCAGTCAGTGGGGAGCCTGTTACGCCTCAAAGCCGTGAAAGGATCATTCGAACCGTACAAAGCTTTCCAGAAAATACCAAGCTCATTATTTTAGCTCCCTACTCTAAGGGAAAAAAAGGTGAGTTTAAAAAAGAAATCGAATCCTGGGCAAAAGCAGGCTAT
>CAZOAX010000446.1:0-1780 GCA_964577735.1 uncultured bacterium | reverse complement strand
GAGCACCATACCAACCATAGCGTAAAAGTTGCAACGATCAAAGCCGGTGAGGAACTCATCGAGGTCACACGCTGCCATCAGTACTTTGTCCGGGATCTAGACAAATGGGACTATAGTGATTCCCACCCGATGCCTATCAAAGGTGAGTATTTAGTCTGTCGAGACCGGCAAAATGAAATTATCATGACTGCTGAATATGGGAAAGCAAGGCATGCTCGCTTACGATCCATCAACCAGGGTTCTAAGTTCTTCAACTGCACTTTGACAGAAAGCAGCTTATTCTCACCTTATTATTTCTCTGAAATGCAAGGCTACGAATGCTTGCCAGATGCAAGCGTCGAAGGACTCACAGAAGATCAATTTACTTTTATAGATAATGCTCCGTACATGTCAGAAACGAGAATGCCAGGAACCGACTTTATCCCTACAAATTGGGCGACGGATCCTCAGAAAATTTGGGCTAATAACTGGGCAGCAGAATTTGAGAAGGCGTTTCCACCGGGAGACTATCGCGGTTTTAGCACCTCGAAAAGCAAGTTGTGCATGGCCCGCGTTGAAAAACTGGCGGAAGCGACTTATGAATTGTCTATTTTTGGCCTTAATGCCGATGGCTCCATCAAACGAACCAATGCTAGGGCCCTATTATCACCGGAACAAACCTTGGGCGCTTGGAAAAAAAACGGGATCAGGCAGCAAGTGTCTAGCAAATCTCGCATGGCCAATGTTTTTGCAGCCAGTTCTGAAACAGAAACGACGACGAAAGACTACTACTCTGACAATATATTAGTTGTCACATACCCAGCTGAACCGCCGACTGGCGTAAAATCGAGTGTTGAAGATGGTTATTCAGCCTTATTCGTACGCGGTAATTATTGCCAAAGGTTAGAACCTAAGATTGTTCGATAATAAGATCGGGGCTGTCTGATCGTTTAAGAATTGAATTTTTCCGACATCTCCAGCTTATCCCCGTCAATACAAGCGCAACAGCGATTCCTATAAGAACTCCCGTTTCGTCATCGGACATACCCCAAACTCGATAATTCTTGGCATCAACGATCAGCATACTTGCAAGCACGCAATAGACGACTGCTATCACATGCCAGAATCCATAAAACACCTTGCCCAATACTTTGAATGAAAGAATCAAACTAGCAACCATAAAATATAAGAAAGCATTTCCCATGATCCATTTAGACGAAGAGAATAAATTGTATATGATAAAGCCATAGCCGAGGCAAAAAAGAAGGCTTGCAAGATATAATCTTTTTCTTAAAGAAATTCCAAACCCCACAACGGGCATGATGAACTGAAATCCAAATAAACCGAATAAACTGAAGAGCATTTTCATAAAATTCCCTTAATAACTAAACTCGCCCAATGTAGCATGAATCCTAGCAAGAATACTGTTAAGATTGCTAGATTTCTAAATGGAATTACTCCACCTAGATGATGTGTTCCCATAAGAGGAATTCAATCCTGCCTTACTTAAAATAGAGCCCCAGAATCAAAAATGCTAAAATACTAAAAACCATGTTCGGAGTCGCTATGAATGTTTTTGAAAATTTAAGATTCTATCTATCAATCTCAATATTTATTCTCTTAGTCGGCTGCATATTTAGTCCTAGACAGGTATCAGAGTCCAAACTCATCAACGGCTATATTGCAGAAGACTCTCAATTCCGGTCTTCTGTTCGGATTGATGCCGGACGACCCTGCACTGCTACAAAGGTGGGGCCTCGCTTATTCTTAACGGCTGCCCATTGTTTGCGAATTGAAGATG
>CAZOAX010000445.1:0-1780 GCA_964577735.1 uncultured bacterium | reverse complement strand
GACGGCTGAAATTCAATTGGAATTACATGAACTTGTTGATGATTTTGATAATCAAAAATTTTCCGATATCAGGAATTTTTTCAACCAAAATGTGAAACAGATAGACAAGTCGACGGGAAATCATGAAATCCGGACTGATTTGCTTAAATTATGTAAGAAGATAGGTGGCACCTCTTCATTCACTCGAGAATGGTTTCTTGTTGGTGAGATGCAAGCTGCAGTAAATAGGGCGAGCACTAAAAATACAGCGGATGAGTTCCTTAAAGAATTAAAACAACTTAATAAACAAAAATTAGATAGCCATGAGATTGCCTATCTAACAAAATTTTTTAATAAAAATTTGAATCTTATTAATGCAGCTACAGGAAATACCGGCATTCGGGATGAACTGCTTAAATTAAGAGATATGATCAGGGATAATTTCGACGATGCTAAATCCCGAGCACTCAGTTTTCAAATTCATTGTACAGCAATCGCGATGATCCCTGATCCGGAAATTGATTGGATCGGTTTACCCGATGAACTTAAACAAAATGTTTTTTCAAATCTGGATTTGAGCTCATTAATTTCAAAGCCAATTTCTAAAAATTTCAATAAGAATATTTCTGAATTAACACATCAAAAATTGAATGCTGATTCCATCAATTTAGGAACCTTTGGATGCAACGTTAAACAAGCTGTGCAGTATGTGATTGATCATAAATTAAATTCAGCAAACTTTTTGGCTTTTCATGGTTTTACGGATGATGATTTAGAAGAGTTGACCAGCAATTGCCCTTATCTAACAAAATTGGCTATTTTTTCGCATAATATTACGGGTGATAAACTTGCAGAAGGACTTGAAAAGGTTCCTAACCTTCAAAGTTTGGATCTTTCCTACTGCTGGCAAATTTCAGGTGACAAGGTTGCCGAAGCTATTGGAAAGCTTACCAAGCTTGAAAGTTTGAGCCTTGGATGTTGTTCGAAGATTCCAAATGACGGACTGGTTGAGTCACTCCAAAAGCTGACCGGTCTTCAAAACTTGAATCTAGTGGGTTGTTTCAATGTAATATCCGATGACCTTGCAGAAGTACTTGGAAATCTTACCGGACTTAAAAACTTAAGTATTGACTACAAGCGAAGAATTTCTAGGGATAAGCTAATAGAGGTGCTGGAAAAGCTTCCTAATCTGGAGCGTTTGGGTGGGTTCGCACGTATTTCAAGCGAGATGGAGGTTTTTGCTCAAAAATTTCCAGATTTGGATGTTTCGAAGTGGTAATCAGGATTTCTCATTCTGAGCTTTTTTGATTCATCTATCTCCTTTCTTCTACAAATAAATTTATGCGATCTTAATATGTTTAGGATATAATGGTGCCAATTAAAATAAGGTTTTGCAATGGCAAGTGTCAATAATCCTAATGTAAGTGCGTTTGATGGTTATACAAAAGGTGACTGGGTTAATTTTCTTGAGCAAGGAGCCTATAGAGGACTTAGGATCAATAAGGTTGCAAAGCGCTTGGAGAAATCTCAATCCTGTACATATGACAAATTGGCCCATACCTTAGAGATGGTCGATAAAAGAGGAAAGACGATCATTCTTGATATGAACCAGCTTTCAAAAAAGAACGACCACTGGTCATTGTCTCGTCTTATTCACAATGTTAAATTGTGGTTTCCAAATTCAGCGTACGCCAAAAACTTTCACACTCGTATGGACGCGCTCGCAGAGGTTTTCATTCAAAAAACGACGGCTGAAATTCAATTGGAATTACATGAACTTGTTGATGATTTTGATAATCAA
>CAZOAX010000444.1:0-1782 GCA_964577735.1 uncultured bacterium | reverse complement strand
TGAGTTGGCCATGAGATGATTCATCGGCATTTGAATCGAATAATACTCAGGTTTTGCAAGATCTGTCTCAGAAAAAAAGCCACTTTTCATCCCCATCACGGCATAAAAGGCTTCTTCGCCATGTAATTGGTCAAAAACAGCGTGGCGAATCTGTCCCTGCTCAAAGAACAAAAGCCCCTCTCGGGCTGTGTCAGGCTCTGCCAAGTAGAGATGTCTTTCACGGGGGGATAAAGCAACCAACTGATTCAAGTCAAACAAATTGAGACGAGAAAACTGATAATTTAAACCTGAATAGGCCTGAGCCAAAGCACAAATTTGGGCAGCCAGGGCAGGCATATCAAAACTTTCTGCAGGAAATAAACTGATCTGTCGATTGCGCTCAACGCGTTCTGATTCTGCCACCATCAATAATATGTGGGTTGTAGAAAAATGGGTATTTAAAACTTGAAGACTTTTGCTGAAACGCTCTCCCCAAAAGGGAAGATCTGCCAAGACAATCTGAAAAGGCTGCTCTCTTAAAAGCGCAAAAACCTGCTCTGGAGAATCTGCCACCGCTGTTTCAAATTTAGCCGGAGACAAAAAATGATGAAACATATCGCGTTTTAAGGGGGATTGTACTGCAATCAGAACAGAAATTAAAGACATAGCAATCTTTCTAAAAAGATCTATTTATAAATGGAAAAAATATGTAATTAGAAATGAATTATTATTATTAATATCCATTTTAAATAATATTTCATTTTTTTTCAAATCAGATTTTTTGCAAAAACAGATCAAATTACAGTTCAAATCGCTTTTGATGTCTGATTCTCTTGGCCAATTGATCCACAGCACAGATTTGCCAATCATCATTTGCCAGAATAGAGTAAAAGTAATCTTCAAGCCAAAGAGAGACAGTCTTGGTTTATGAAAAAATATCTTCTGGGTTTCGCATTGATGGCCTTGCAGGCCTTTGGCTTGCCTGCATCAGCCAATTGTGCAGATTCAATCGGCTCTCTGGCCTTTGCACAACCGATCATGTCCCGCTACTGGCAAGAGCTTTCGTCTCAGACGGCCTTCCCTTGGGGTAAAGACAACCCCTTTGCCGCGCTCAAAGAAGATCAGATTTGGCTCAGCCCCGTCTTTGAGAGCCTGAAAGGCCCAGATAAGTTGAAGGTTTTGGACTATTTGTATCTCTTTAATACAGATAAAAATTGGTACAGCTTGGCACTCAAATACGTGCCTGAATCAGAATTGCAAACAAAGTTGGACGAGGTGGGCGCTCTACACCCGTATTCTGTTTATGCCAGTGATGGCCGCCTGATTGCAGCAGCTTACGATGGCTGTACACGGAATGTTCTTCTGACAGAGCGGGAGCGCTATCAATGGTATCTCAACCGCTTTGTCGCAAAAGGGGAAGCGTTATACAACGCCGGTCGCCCCACTTGGCGACAGGTAAAATTTCCTCTGCCTCAAAACAAAGAAAAAGCCCTGCGTCAGTCCTTTTGGAAAAAAGTGGGTTATGCTCAGGCAAAGCAGGGCTGGTGGATTGCCTGGGTACCTGAACAAGGTTATTTTGAAATCAATATTCCCAATAACAGAGCCCTGCCGGAATTAAAACAACACTTTCTCAAGCAGGCCCCCAAAGATTTTCGTTATGTCATTGTCGATCACGCAGGCAACGTTCTATCTGGCCTTTAGACTTCAGGCGAGAATGCCAATGTTATAATGCCAACTATGTCGCACACACCCCAAGAACTCGCCAGATTTTGGCAGGATTATCTACATCAGGGCCAAGCCGAA
>CAZOAX010000443.1:0-1786 GCA_964577735.1 uncultured bacterium | reverse complement strand
AAGGTGACTCAAGTAAACATCGATTTTTCAAAAATTGATGTTTACAAGTTTTTCGAAGATGTATTTGTTGCTGCTGAAGCTAATTGCTCGGATCTTATTTGGTTTTGGGAGGGGGGACAAACTTTTTCAGGTAATTTAGAAGGATTAGCTGCCTATGCAGAAATCAATGGAGTTTGTTGCATATGGCCGTTTCAAGATCTTAAGACGCGCTTCGCATTTACAGTGTGTGATGATTTAAGTGGGTTAGAAAAAATAGGATTATCTAACATAGGTAATGATTTCGCATCCAGCTCTGGGAATGTGCTAACAGGTCCTTTAACAGGACTAATGATCAGGAAGCAATCCTTAAAGCCTATTTATGACGCCATAAACCAAGAAGGGTTGATGGAGAGTTGCAAAGAATCAGATCAAATTGGGGCAATTATAGGTTTGGTTGCTCTAACGAAAGGTTGGCGAAACGTAGCCAGTCGAGCCATCATTGTGTCAAAAGAAGTAGAAAATTATGACTATAAGAAAATTCTAGTCCCTCAGCATTTAATCCCGGAAATAGATCCCTATGGATAATTCTTTTAATAGCAACAATCCTCGTGTCACTATTGTCATTCCATGTATGAACCAAGGTCAATACTTACTGGATGCCGTTGCCTCGGCTTGTGTTCAAACATGGTCAAACTTGGAGATAATCGTATTTGACGATGGATCTACAGAGAATTATCCAAGAGTTGTTCTTGAAGAATCGGGCTTCTTAAACAAAGTGATTCTAATTGAATCAGAGAATAAAGGTCTCGTGAATGCTCGCAATGAAATGATTGCAAAAGCAACCGGTGAACTTATTTTGCCACTTGATGCTGATGACAAGATTGATAAGACCTACGTGGAAAAAGCGGTGCCTTTTTTCGCTGATCAGAATGTTGGAATCGTATATTGCCGAGCACATCTTTTCGGCGAAATTGATAAACCTTGGGAGCTACCTCCCTATAAATTCCCAGATATATTACTGGGAAATTTAATATTTTGTTCTGCGTTGTTTAGAAAGGTCGATTGGGAGATGTGTGGTGGTTACGACTCAACTTTTGCAAAAGGATGGGAAGATTATGATTTGTGGCTCTCGATAATAAATCAAGGAAGAAGTGTTATTCAATTAGAGGATACGTTGTTTTACTACCGGCAACATAGTGATTCTTCGTCGCATCGCTTGGATGCAGAAATCAAATCAGAATTATTCCTGCTTCTAACTGAAAAACATAAAAAATTATACTCTGATAATTTACCCTATTTTCTTAGGGCCTTTTTAATGCAACAAAGCACGATAGAGTCTTATCAGCGCTATATTGATTACCTCAGGAGCTATAGCCAAAAACTTGAAGAGCACATCATTATGCTTGAGGACAAAAAAGAAGTTGTTCAATCAGGATTCTAGTTCTCTGCTTCTTGATAATCCAAAGCTTTTTCGATATTATCCAACTCAAAGTTAAAACCGCTTTGCAATAAGCGCTTGGGGACGACGCGTGTCGAATCCAATAAAAGGCTTGCTGCATCTCCCATTAAAAGGCGTAATAGCCATTCGGGTTGTTTCAAGAAAGAACGAGCTTTGCTTTGAACCTGCAGTGCTCGGTGAAATTCCGCGAAACGAATGGGATGGGGACTACATAGATTATAGACACCTTTGAACGCAGGATCTTCCAAGAATTTTAAAATTGATTGGATTAAATCTTTTAAATGAATCCAACTAAACCATTGCCGGCCCGAACCCATATTCATGCCTAGGTGTGCTGCATAGAGTGGA
>CAZOAX010000442.1:0-1793 GCA_964577735.1 uncultured bacterium | reverse complement strand
ACACAACTACGCTCTTCAAAATCTTTTTGCAGTCATCGTCCTTGTCGAAATATACATCTCGAGCTCTTTTTATAAGCTGTACCGCTTGTTTCAATGATGATTTTCTTGCGTCTTCGGTTGTAACAGGCATCACTTCAAAGTCGCCACGCTCAGACAGGTTTTTAACGACATATTTCTTTTGAAGATTACATCTTACCTCAAACCAGTTCATCAGCCCTATAGGATCTACCAACTCAAACTGAAAAGTTCCATCGTCCTGCCTATCTGGAATGTATAGTTTTGTTGAAGCTTCTTCTGTTGGCAGATACAAAACCGCTGGCATAAGATCTAAATGAAACTCGCCCGAGTAATAAATTCTGATACATCGATCTAATAACTCGATCTTGTCTTTATAAATGTCGTTGGCTTTTAAAACCTTCAGCACTTCAACATATAATTTCTCAGCTGATTTGAAGGTGTGCATGGTTGTCAAAAATCGAATAATGACATCCAAATCAAACTCATCCCCCTGAAATGGTTTGCTGGCGGTATTGGTTCCAAGCCCACCAAATGGGATCATTTTAATGTCGAGCTGATTTAATAACGACGTTTGCGGACTGCTCTTAAGGACATTTGCGATAGCACCATAATGAGCAATCGCCTTTTCCCTTTGGGATTGTGTCAGCTGAATTTTTCCTGAAATCTCGATCAGAAAGTAATCGAGAGAATCATGAAGACGGTCGTTTAGACCTGCGTTAAACGGATTTTGTTCCGTTAAGATTAGACCAGACATTCACCCCTCCTTGAGTGTTTACCCGCTCTTTAGTCATGCTCGACTAGCACAACATCTAGGCTTAGTTAGATCACAGCATCAAATTTTCAAAAAATAAAGATTTATTGAAAATTCTGTTGTAGACGTGACGCGCTTGCTAAATATCAACAAGACTTCGGTGAACCGATCCAACCGATATTTTCAGAAGGTCCGCAATTTTCTGAATTGTCAGACCCTGAAGTCTTAACTGTTTTATTTTCTGTTGGTCACGTTTTGCAGGACGGCCCAAAGTTTTTCCACTCTTTTTTGCTTTTTGAATCCCACTACGAACATTTGCGGACTTGGTTTGAAATGCTGCTCTCCTATATCTATTTAAAACCATTAGCGCCAACTTAGATTGCGAACCCATTAGATCCACACCTTCATCAATGCTAATGAATCTAATTTCTTTCTCCGACATCAGACAAAGAAGCGACAACAAATCATCTTCATCTGAGATACCATTGCAAATATCATCAATGCTTTTAACAACTACGGTGGAAATCTTGCCCTGGTCGATATCTGAATAAATAGAATTACCCTTAGAAAGGGAAAAATACCTACAGGTATCACGATCAATTAAATCGAAATTTTTTAGCTTGAACCTGTGTATAAGTGCCTCTACGACTGAGCTTCTCCCTTCCGCTCCCTTGCTCACTATGACTACGGCTGTGCCTAATTGCGATGAAGAGTATTCTTGCTCTATCATTTTCGATCCTTTTTCATATCATCTAAAGCCCACTTAAGGATTTGAGAAACCAAACTGCACGCACTCAAGTTCTCATTCACATGCATATTCAATTCATCTAACAATTCCTTCGGAAGACGATAGCTTACGTTCCTGTATTCAATACGTTCGTTTTTCTCCGCCCTAAACTTTTTGCTCGGCCTTTTAGTCATATAATATACTAGATAATATATTATATAATATATCAACAGATTATTTTGACCTTTAAATAAGTGGTGGTAGTGTGCTAGAGCACAAAAGAAGCTTTGAAGTTCA
>CAZOAX010000441.1:0-1818 GCA_964577735.1 uncultured bacterium | reverse complement strand
ATACTTTAAGCAGATCCCCTTCCGCTATACAATCCTATTTGAAAACAAATCCCCCTCTATCATTCATTTCCATTTTATTAAAAAATGAAAATCATCTTCCTTCTATCATTCGACATCTGATTGCCTCTAAAGCAGTAAAAGACCCTTTATTTGCAAAACTCTGGCAAGAAGCGCTTGATGCAAGCTTTGCTAAAGCCGACACGCTACATGAACTTATTCCCTTTTTTCAGGATCGCAAATGGGTTCATTCTGTTTATGGCGAAAATGCTGAAAGCAAAACGCAAGAATGGGCGAAATCAGTACAGAAATGCACCGCCGTCGACGATATCCTATCTCGGAATATTCCCACATATACCCCTCTCGTACGTTTTAATCACTTCCTTGAGCATTCCTGTCAGGTAAAAGTGGAAGAGGTTTTACTTAAACCCTATCTTGAACTCGTTGTCGCTTCCCATTATTCCTCTGCTGAAGGAGAAAAAGGCGTGTACTATGTGGACAACCTTTGTAATCTGTTTAAATTTGGCTTAGCCGCAAACGTCTACACGATGGAAGATTTTGGGCGTTTATTAGAATATAAGCATTTCTCTGTTTACGATCGCAATAATATAGAATTCGATCCTGTCCTCGAGCTCATTCAAACGCTTCATCTTCCCTCATTTGAAACTCAGGAGCTGTATCTTGAGTGGAACGTAAAAAGAAGCCTGATGTTTAATCAAAGGCTCAATCAACCGCTAAAAGGGGAAAATAAAATCACGACAGATCTCAGGCCATCATTAAATGTCTTACCCTATGAGATTGCAAAAGCGGCTTCCGAATATGCAATGCGATTTAAACTGATCACAGAACAATACATCGAAAACAAAGTGACTTTAAAAGAATTTCAAGAAGAAGCAAATGATTTACTGCGTTTAGCACCTCAAAACCTAAAAGCCTATGAAGATCCATGCTTAATCTGCATCTCCGACCTGACTTTTTTATTAACCTATGAGAATAAGCGGAGCCGTGCATACGAAGCGTTTAACTATCTTCTTCAAAAAAGAGAAATGTCCGATTCCATCTTAGACCAAAAGAATTATCTGGATATCCGACGCAAAACAGAGAACCTGGTTATATCCAAACTAAAAGATATTGAAGGAAATAAAATTGCCTATTCACAGTATCTTGGAACGATCGATGAGTATTTTACATCCATCCATCAAAAAAACCTCTTCAAAAACATTTATTTGCAAGATCCGATTTTAGATGCCTTTGAATTGGATTTGATTTCAACCTTCGATAAAATAGAATTGCAAAGATCCTGGATAGACATATTAAATAAATCAGATCACCTATATGATACTCTCCAATGTAATAAAATTACTGAGAACCTTCTCTACCAGGCTAAGCTTGTATCAGAGCAGGAAATTGAAAGTTATATTCACAAAAGAACGCTTTTATTAAAAAAGTCCATTAAAACTTTGTCAAAGCCTCGTCAAAAGCTTGAAATAGAGAATTTGAAAGGGCTTGTATCATATTATGGTAACTACAAACATCTTCATCAGTATATAAAGAATACACTAAACATAGATGATCAACCCTATCACACTCTCGAAACCACACTTAACGTCTAGAATATTTCCCCAAGAGATTCATTTAGATGGGAGCCTTATCGACAATCTAAAAGCGATTGGCTTGATCGACGATCAATTCAACGTGTTGTTTACGCCGGATAACATTCCAGAGATCAAAAATCAAGAGCGCTTTAATCAATTGCTAAAACGGGAAGTGCAATGCTGCAACGCTGACGGTGAGGTCATTCTCACCATGACGGAGGCGGAA
>CAZOAX010000440.1:0-1820 GCA_964577735.1 uncultured bacterium | reverse complement strand
TGGGGGATTGCACTAAGATAGCTGCAACATCCGATCTTTCATTACAAGCCTCAAGAGATAGAATCTCGACATCTAAATAACTCAAATACTGCTCGATCACACGCCGGTATAGGGGATTCAAACCACGAGAGATCCCGACATATTTCTTACCTTTTTGAATCCTGAGGGCCATTAGAAGAGCTTCAGCGCAGGCAGAGGCTGCATCATACATAGACGCATTGGCCACATCAAGACATGTAAGTGCTGCAAAAGCAGACTGAAATTCAAAAATCACCTGAAGCATCCCTTGAGACACCTCCGGCTGATAGGGCGTATAGGATGTCAGAAATTCAGACCTGCTTGTAATTGCCCCTACAAGGGCCGGCACATAATGGGCGTAAGCACCACCACCAAGATAACTATCAAACGAAGAAAAGGTATTTTTATTGCCGATCTTTTCAAAAAATTGCAAAAGTTCGGGTTCACTGAGGCCATCATCTTGTAATGGTCTTTTGTTAAAAAGAACTTTTGGAATAGCTGTAAATAGTTTATCTACAGAATCCACTCCAAGAGTTTTTAACATTTCCTGAATTTGCACTTCCTGGTTGGATACATAGTCCATTACTGAATCATCTCTTGATATTTCACTTCATCCATTAAGCCATCAAGCTCAGCTTCATCGTCCAATTGGATTTTATATAGCCAGCCCTTTTCAAGCGGGGATAAATTCACAAGACCGCTCTCCTCTTTCAGGGCTTCGTTGACTGCTGAGATTTTTCCGGAAACAGGGCTATAAACGTCGGCTGCTGCTTTTGTTGATTCCAATACGCATACATCTGTTCTTGCCTTAATCTGATGTCCTACTTTAGGCAGCTCAACATAGACAATTTCTCCAAGCTCTTTTGCTGCATAGGGAGTAATCCCGACTGTGCCTTCGCCGTTTCTGATTTCAATCCATTCGTGGGAATCTGTAAATTTCATGGTGACCTCGTAATAAAAGGGAGTTTAACAATTTCAAATGGGTGGGGGATGGAACGAATTTCAACATCCACTCGGGAATTTTCCGGAAGAGGCCTTTCAATTAATCCAAGAGCTATCGGACGGTTAATCGTTGGGGAAAATACACCTGAGGTTATCTTTCCTATGACTTGCCCTTGATGCAGGATGGGGTATCCTTCACGTGCCGGGATCTTCTCCATTCCTGCAAGCGCTATCGGGTGGCGAAGATGATGGGCATTCAGCATCGCATTTTTGCCGAGGAATTCATGTGCATCCATCTTAACAGTCCATTTGGCGACACTTTCAAGCGGATCGATCGTATCCGATAGCTCATGTCCATAAAGCGCATAGCCCATTTCAAGACGAAGAATATCACGTGCAGCAAGCCCGCAAGGTTCGATGCCAAAATGGGATCCGCTTTTCAACAACCGGTCCCATAAATGGTTGATTGTTTTCTTGGGACCGTAAAATTCATATCCACGTTCACCTGTGTAACCTGTCCGTGAGATGAATATCCCTCCTTCTAACCCTACGAATTCGAAAGGTTTGAGGTAGGCATAATCCCGGACAATTTCATGACTGCTCGGACCTTGCAAAGATAAAATCCCTTCATCCTCAAAGTGTGGCTCTATCCACACAGAATAAGGCTTACACTGGCTTAAAAGATGTAAAAAGTCTTTTTCCCGATTGGCAGCATTGACCACAATAAATGCTGAATAGGGATCGATCAGATAGACTAAAAGGTCATCGACAGCGCCGCCCTGCTCATTGCAAAACACCGTGTAAAAAGCTTTTCCAAAGGGCTTGTCCACAACAGAATTAGTCGATAGATGCTCTAAGAA
>CAZOAX010000439.1:0-1829 GCA_964577735.1 uncultured bacterium | reverse complement strand
ATAGACTGAGCAAACAGGCGAACGATTTATGGAAAAAGCAATCGCAGTGTAAAGATGACGGAAAAAGGGAGCAGCTCCTAGAACAATATAAGGAAATTTACGGACAATACTTGAAGCACAAGGAATGGCTTAGAATTATGGCGGCTTAAATGGGCAATTCATTCATTTGCTGAGTATAATGTAGATATGGATGCCGACCTATTGGATGACATGAACATGGAGCTAGAGGCTTTATACCAGCAGGCAGATTATATGGGCTGTTGGCCACCCCATTTTGATAAAATTGAATGTGATATAAGAGATAAATATGAACGCATTCAAAATGAACGTGTTGATGAAGTTCTCTTGGGGTAAATAGAGAAGTTTTAAAATGCGTCTGGAGTGTATATGAACGCTAATGAAAAAACAGATGAATTCCCTCTCACAATGCGTGATCCGAAAACGGGAATTGAGCTTGAAGGTCGTGAGAATGGTGATTGTCGCAATTGTGGTGGATCAGGGGCTTGTGGAAAAGATAGAACGGGAGATGATTTTCCTTGCCCAAGATGCGAGGGTAGCGGGAAAACCTACGAATGGAGACCGAAATCTTCTGTCAAAAAAGATTAGTGAGTTCTTAATCTTCAAATTTTTGAATAACATTTAGTCAGTTACCTCATGGACACACTTACTAAAGTCTAGTCAAATTCATGCCGAACAATAGTGCATGAAAATACCTACATGGATGTGTTCATCCCCAGCAAAGTCACCGGAAAAACCTGGTCCAAAATTTAAGAATGAACGAAATCCGTTCTTAATAGACTATGCGACCATCATTCACTCAAATTTTTTTAGAAGGCTTTCAAACAAAACCCAAGTGTTTTCTAATCCAAAACCAGATCATATACGAACTCGTCTTACCCATTCAATTGAGGTCGAGCAAATAACCAGGCAACTCGCACGCTGCCTAACAAAAATTCTAAGAGATAATAAATTTGATGTACCAAGCGAAACAGCTCAATGCATTGAAGACTTGGCGGCAACGACTGCATTAGCTCATGACATCGGACACGGCCCATTTGGACATACCGGACAAAAGCTTTTGGATGGCTTTTGTACCAATTTCAATAAGTCTAAGCCGAAACAACCGAAAAAAAATATTATTTCATTTGATGATAATCAGCAAAGTGTCCATATGCTTATAAATCCCAATGCCTATGAGACGCTCCAAGTCTCTTGTGCCCTGGTCGATTGTATAATTAAAAAGAAACAGGCACCTTGCTACACTGAAGATAGAAAAATTTTAACCCAAATATTAGACGCCACCGGAACTCAGACCAAATATAGAAATCCAATTAGTTTCCTAATGGAAGCTGCCGATGACATCGCTTACATGGCCGCAGATCTTGAGGACTGTCTGAGGGTTTCTTCATTGAGAAACATCAATAACCAATACAAAGATTTTTTAAATGCTGCCGTAAAAGTGCCTGCTAAATCTAAAATGGGAACATCAACGAATTTAAGTGACCTTCTGAAGGAACCCTTTTGTTTACAAGCCAATAGTCACATTGCGCACGTTTCTATCATTAAATGGGCTATCAACCATGTCGTAACTTCTCTGTCAGAGGCCATAGCAAAATCGAAGTCAAAGGATCTAAATGATCTTCCACAAATTCTTCATAGTTTCGCAGTCAAGAAAACTATTTCTTCAGTGAAAGAAAAAGGCGAATACAATTATCTATATACCGACAATGATAGTGATTCTTCTGGTGCAGATATTAAAGCTCTAAAATCATCTCTATATGAATGGGTTTTGAATACGGAATCCATTTATCTGAATAGCGATTGAATTG
>CAZOAX010000438.1:0-1837 GCA_964577735.1 uncultured bacterium | reverse complement strand
TTTTTTGCTTGCTGATATCCATGGCAATTCCACAAAGCCCATAGATGGTCCCATTTGTAGAAATGAGCGGTGTCTTAATTGTGTAAAAATCGCGATTTCCTGTTCTTAATTCTGCAATTAATTCTTCCTTTGTTGTCATCCCTTTTTCAAGAACTTTTAAATCTGAAACCTTAGAGATCATCGCATACGGTGCAGGGAAAAGCTCCTCGTCCGTTTTTCCTATGACTTCTTCTTCTTTGAAACCAAAAACTTGAAGAGCGTAGGCATTAACGAATTGATATTTCAAATCACGATCTTTAACGTAAATACATGAAACGGAATGATCGAGGACTGCCTGCATCAACTTTTTACGATCATTTCGACTGAGCCTGACTTTAGGCCCGCGCATAAAATAGATAACTCCAGCAAGAATGATTCCCAGGCAAAAAATGACACTGGCCCAGAACATCATAAGGGTTACCTCTTCACTAATGGATCTATCCATACAGGGTTTTTAGCAGCCATCACTTCGTCCAATCTCCCGACTGGAGTGGAAATGGGGGCTAATTTCACAATTTCAGGATTTTCGATAATTTCCGCTACTATTTTTTTAAAAATCTCAACGAACTGATCTAAAGTTTGTTTAGATTCTCCCTCAGTTGGCTCGATTAAAAAACATTCTTTTATTATTTGAGGGAAGTAAACAGTCGGTGCATGAACACCATAATCCAGTAGACGTTTTGCAATATCCAACGCTTTGACATCTACATTTAAAAAACGATCTGCCTGAACAACAAATTCATGCATGCAAGCTTGCGGAAAAGGAACAGTAAAAAGCTGACTTAAATGAAATTTAAGATAATTGGCATTTAATACGGCATTTTCAGCAATTTTCCTTAACCCATACAGCCCGTGCAACTTAGCGTAAGCGAAAGCTCTTAAATAGATAGCAAAGTTCCCATAAAAAGAGCTGATCCCGCCAATAGAGGACGGCTCCTCCCAAATGGATTTTAAATCTTTCACTTGCGGAACAGGCAAAAAAGGAAGCAGATTGTCCTTACAAAGCACAGGGCCAGATCCAGGGCCACCTCCACCATGTGGTGTGGAGAAAGTTTTGTGAAGATTGATATGCATCACATCAAACCCCATTTCTCCAGGTTTAGCAATCGTCAAAATAGGATTTAAATTGGCCCCATCATAGTAAAGAAGACCTCCGCTATCATGAACAATCTTTGCAATCTCTAAAATATTCGGGCTAAATAGACCAAGTGTATTGGGGTTTGTCAACATCAGGCCAGCTGTCTTGTCAGACACCTTGCTTTTGAGATCTTCCAGATCGATGTCGCCATTTGCATCAGATTTTAGTGTTTTAATCTCAAATCCAGCCATGGTCACTGTTGCAGGATTTGTCCCATGAGCACTATCTGGAACGAGAAATTCTTTTCTAACCAGATCATTTCTACTGCCATGGTAGGCCGCAATCATTTTAACGCCGACAAACTCTCCTTGCGCCCCGGCATTGGGAAGAAGCGTCCCGCCACTCATGCCTGTGAGCTTTGCAAGAAAATCAATTAGCTCCTGAATAACAGTTAAACACCCTAGAACAGAATCATCTGGAGCAAGAGGATGGGCTTTGGTAAAAGGGCTCATGGAGGCTATGCTTTCATTGATCCTTGGATTGAGCTTCATCGTGCAGCTGCCGAGAGGATAGAAGATATTATCGATCCCGACATTACGTCTGGAGAGCCCAATGAAATGACGGGTCAGATCAAGTTCAGACATTTCCGGCAATTTGAGCTGGGTTGCACGTAAAAATTGCGCTTCCGGTTTAAAATGAGACCATTCAGCTGATTCTTTT
>CAZOAX010000437.1:0-1839 GCA_964577735.1 uncultured bacterium | reverse complement strand
AGAGGAGCTATCATAAATAGCATTGGCTACATCAGAAACTTCAGCTCTTGTTGGCCTTGGGTTGCTGATCATGGACTCAAGCATTTGCGTTGCTGTTACAGCAGGTTTTCCAGCAAGGTAGCATTTTTTGATCATTTTCTTTTGCAACCCCGGCACGCGGCTCAATGGAAGTTGAACACCAAGATCTCCCCTTGCGATCATAATCCCGTCGACGACTTTAAGAATCTCATCAAAGTTGTCTACACCTTCTTTATTTTCAATTTTCGCAATTAAAAAAGTTTCAGGCTTGTTCTCTTTTTTAAGGATATCACGGATCAATAGGGCGTCTTCAGGAGATCTGACAAAGGAGGCTGCTATAATATCGACATCCTGACTACATCCAAAACGGATATCTGCAATGTCCTGATCTGTAATAGCAGGCATCTCAAGGTTTGCATCGGGTATATTGATCCCTTTACCGGATCTGAGTAATCCTCCATTCTCGATACGAACGACCACGCCTTCCGGAATTTTTTCAATGACGTGGGAGGAAATATAGCCGTCATCAAACAGGATCTCAGTCCCAATTTTAAGATTGTCCAGAATGAAGCCAGGAGAGACAGCGACCCTGGTTAAATCCCCTTCCACCTCATTTTTTTGTAAGATCCACTGGTGTCCCGGCTCTAAGAGGATTGAACCATCCTTTAATTTTTTCAAGCGTATTTCAGGACCTTTAGTGTCTAGCATAATCGCAAGAGGAACGCCAAGGTCTGTTCGTGCTCTTTTTATCAAATCAATGACGGCCTTATGTTCGGCATGAGTCCCATGACTAAAGTTCAACCTTGCCACATTCATTCCAGCTTCAATCAGTGAAACGATTTTCTCATAGGAGTTGACAGATGGTCCGATTGTGCAAATAATCTTCGTTTTAGCTAGCATTTTTCCTCGGGCAGACGTGAATGAAGTATAATTTTTTAAGGTTACTAAAATAACTTATTTATTTATATATGGAATTATACATTGGGAGATTCCATGCACTGCCGATTTTTCTTACTTCTTCTTCTTCCTTTTCTGCCCTTAACTGCTGAAGTTGAACAAGTTGTTGTCAAATGGAATCCAATTGGCTGTAAAAATGAATGTCCTCGTTTATTGCAAGAAAGATTGCAAAAGGCAAAAGGAGTTGCCTCAGTTGATGTTCATGCGGCTGAGGGATGGGCAAGCATTGTTTGGGATAAGAAAATCCCCTTCTCTTTTGTGCCATTAAACTGGGCTCTTCGATTTGTGGGTGTCCGGGAAAAATACTTACGTGTGAAGGTACGGGGGAAAGTTCGTGGATCTGGCGTTAATTACTCGATCACATCAGAAGGTGATGGAACAAATTTTGTTCTTTTCAACCGGGCAGTTCCCGTCGATCCTCCTCAATATGTCAATTTGTTCAACCCATCTAACCGGATCTTAAGTCAAGATATCATCGCTAAACTGGAACAAGCAAAAAAAGGAAATCAAACGGTTGTGATCGATGGTCCTATCTTTATGTGGGAACGATCTCCACCAGACCCCCTTCGTGTAGTTGTAGAAAATATTTCTGTTGATGCACCCAAACCAGCAGTAAAAAATCCTTCTAAGCAGTCACCCGGATTTGGAACCAGCCAGAGTGGTTCTCCTAAGCCTTAAGCTCTCCTATAGTTCCATTTTTGCCTTTAAAAAAAGAGGTTTTACATGGTCAATAGCAGTGATGCCGTGAATTCAGAATTAAAAAATGAAAATCTGATCACCGAAAAATCGACCAAAAAAAAATTCACTCTTAATACAAGCGATTTATCAAACCAGATCTCGGAAATATCTCATGACAATCTCAGT
>CAZOAX010000436.1:0-1840 GCA_964577735.1 uncultured bacterium | reverse complement strand
AAGAGCAAACTTCTACTTTTTCCAGTATCACACTATTCAGGATGCCTATCCCAATAAGGATCTTCATGTATTGAAGGATGCGCTTCTATCTGGTTACCACTCCGTTATTGACTTCATCATTCAAATGCTTGGTATGGCTGGAGAAATTGAGGACTCAGAGCTTCTTTCCAGATCGATGAGAAGCTCTAATCCGAAAATTCGTAGCCAAGTGATCGAAACGCTTGAAAGAACATGCGATACAGCTTTATTTCGCCTGCTTCAGCCACTTGTCGATGAACTTCCTCTATCAGTGAAACTAAAAAGCTCCACGATGAACCCATTATCCCTAAATGAGCTTCTTGCTATCCTGCGCACTTCGCCATCTTTGACTGACCAAGTGGCAGCTGCCGCTATTTCTTCATCAGAGAACCTACCTGATTGGAGAGCGACCTTAAAACAGCAGATGAAAAATAACGAAGAGATCTTTAACCATTTTGCATACGAGCTATTAGAAACATGAACCAACTCACTCTTATAGATAAAGCTTTCTTGCTAAAGCAAACATCCCTTTTTGGCATGCTCGATCTTGACCTATTGCTTGTCATATCCGATAAGCTCGGGCTGACAGAGTTTGATGAAGGCGATTTAGTGTTTGCTACTGGAGAAGCAGCTATTCGGATGTACTTTATTGTTAAAGGTGAGATTGAAATACAAGACCAGGAAAAACAAGCCTTAGGCACGCTAAGGGCGCCAGACTTTTTTGGTGATGAATCTCTATTTTCTGACCAGTCAAGAGGCTATAACGCAATTTGCAAAACAGAGACCCTACTCCTCACCATCTCAAAGACCAACCTTTTGACCATTATCTCAGAATGTCCACAAGTAGCTGTTGGACTTTTGCAAGCTTACACCTCTTTTAACAAGTTCCGTCCGCGTAAGGAGATAACAGAATGACTATTCGTTCCCGCCTTTTATTCCTATTACTTCCCACGTTGATCTTGTTTATTCTTCTGATATTCTTGTTCTTCTTCTTTAACTGGAACAGCGAGATCACAGCCAACTTCAGATCCAATTTAAAATCGATCGTCGTTACAACAGCAGACCTGATCAATCCAGAAGAGATCTCCTGGATCGATGAACATCGGAATGATCCCGACCTTCAAAGTAGCCCTGTCTATCAAAAGACCCTTAAAAAATTTAATGACCTGAAAAGTCAGCTTCCGATTGAAAGTTTATATGTCGTGCGGATCGAGCCTGTCAAAAAAGGTGAAAAGGTACTCGCCAATCAACCGGAATCTGAGATCAACCAAGTCTACACCGGAAATAACCCTGAGTATGCCTTTAGACAAGTGATCCTGATCGACACCAAGTCCCCTTCTGTCTACGAAGACTTTAGTGAATCAGAAGAATATCGCATCTACACAAGCCAAAGCCCCCTTGTGACACCAATCTATCACGCTAAAGCCTTCGATCAGGATTTTATTACCGGCTATGCACCGATCATCAATAACAAAGATCAGACAGTCGCTCTTGTCGGTGCAGATGTCAATATGGAGATGCTCAACCGCCTTGTTCACTCAGCCATCCTGGTTTTGATAGGAAGCACTTTTGTGACGATCGCCCTTGTTGCAAGTACTTTATTTTTCATTGCAAACCGGATCACTAAGCCCGTTAACCAACTTAAAGACGCTGCCCTTGAACTTGCTGCTGGCGATTACGATGAAAAAATCTCTGTCCAAGGTCCAAAAGAAATTGCAGAGCTCTCCAGTGCATTCAACACTATGCGGGAATGCCTACTTGATCATATCAATCGTCTCCGGGACAACTCTCTGACACGTGAACATCTTTATGGTGAGCAGGA
>CAZOAX010000435.1:0-1841 GCA_964577735.1 uncultured bacterium | reverse complement strand
AAGTGGCTGGGACTGTTGGTAAAAAACAACTTGAGCATCTGAAAGCTTTAAATGCTGGTATTGAAAAAGCGCTTGATGGGGCAGATGCCTTGAAAAAAGCATGCACTAAAAAGACGGCAGATTACATCGAATCAATGGATGACCACATGCAGGATTTAAGAAAAGCGGTCGATAGCTTGGAACAAATAGTGGATGATAAACTTTGGCCGCTTCCGAAGTACCGTGAACTCCTATTTTTAGTATGATTTTGAAGAAAATAGGGATCATGGGGGGGTCATTTGATCCCGTTCATTTTGGACACTTTCAGCTAGCTCTGACCCTTTTAGAAGCTCATGGTTTGGATGAGATTCTTTGGATCCCGGCTAAAATCAATCCTTTAAAAAAACAAAAGCCAGTGGACGACCATCACAGGTTGAATATGCTCAAGCTTGCCTTGGAAGATGTCCCATTTTTTAAAATTTCCGATTGTGAAATCAAAAGAGCGGGAGAATCCTATACAATTGATACACTAAAGGAATTAAAGAATTCAGAAAACCAATTCTTTCTTCTTTTAGGGGATGATGCGATCCCTCATTTTATGAAGTGGAAAGAACCCGAGGCAATCGTGGAACTTGCCACGGTATTGATTGGTGCAAGGAAAGATGCTGGACTCCCTGATCTTGCCCATCTCACTGATAAAATAAAAAAATCTTTTGAATCTGGCTGGACCTCCACCCCCATTTTGGATATTTCATCGACTGACCTGCGTATACGTCTAAAAAACAACTTGATTTGCTCTCATTTAATGCCGGCAAAAGTTCTGGACTACATCGCCGCTCATCGCCTATACTCTTCTGTATGAAGCAACCAATTTTGGCCGAAGATCAAACCGCCCTCGATCGGATCGCACAAGTTCTGTATGAAAAAAAGGGGAGCAATATACTTGCCCTTGATGTGCGTGAAATTTCTTCGCTGACAGAATTTTATATCATTGCAGAAGGAAACGTGGAACGCCACGTCGGTTCTTTAGCTCGTTCAGTGATCGATGAGATGTCTGCTATCGGGCTCAAGTGCTTTTACTCAGAAGGACTTCAAGTCGGCGACTGGGTAGTGCTCGATTTTGGCCATATTGTTGTTCATCTATTTCATCCCGACCTCAGAGAACGGTACGCTCTTGAAGAAATCTGGAGACGGGGAGAAATCGTGGATTTGAAAATTGTTTTAGAGGGAGAGAAGAGATGAAAAAGAAAAGAATCGTTGTCACAGGAATGGGCGTTGTCAGCTGTCTTGGATCAGATGTAAATGAATTTTATCAAAATCTTCTCGCTGGAAAAAGTGGAATTTCCTCTATAACTTCCTTCCCAACTGAAGACTATACCACCCGTTTCGCTGGTGAGATCCGCGATTTTGATTCAGGTGAATACATTGATAAAAAACAAGCACGTAGAGTGGATAAATTCATCGCCTACGGAATGGTCGCTGCTAAGAAAGCTCTTGAACAAGCCGGATTAACTCAGGAAAACCTGGACAAGCTCGATAAGACGCGTGCAGGAATTATACTTGGCTCTGGAATGGGGGGGATGGAGGTATTTTCCAATGGAGTGGAGACATTGGTTGAAAAAGGTCCTTCTCGTGTCACTCCTTTCTTTGTTCCCTACATTATTTCGAATATGGCCGGTGGGCTTTTGGGGATCGATATTGGCTTTATGGGCCCAAATTACTCTATTTCAACCGCTTGTGCAACAGCGAATAACTCGATCATTGCAGCTGCCAACCATATTTGGGCTGGCGATGCCGATATCATGATCGCTGGCGGCACAGAAGCTGCCCTTCTGCCTATCGGTCTTGCTGGATTTGCAGCA
>CAZOAX010000434.1:0-1858 GCA_964577735.1 uncultured bacterium | reverse complement strand
GGGCTTGATTTTTATGGGTTTTTGGAATCATCCAACCCGGTTTGGGTAGGATGCACCAACTTAAGAGAATAAAAGCGACCGCTGCAATCCACAGGATTTTTTTTATCTGGTCATTGATTGCTAAGATTTTGGTCACTTTAATGCCCAAAGGCTGTTTTAACTCCTGTGGATTGAAGCAGTTTCGCATTAAAGGCAGGCTAGCAATAAAAGGGATCATCAGATGATGTTGCCTTTCCGCAAAATAGGTTTTGGTTCTGCATAGGGCTCTAGGTAAGAAGGAAGTTTATGATCGTTTCGTTTTTGTGCAGTTAACCCACCAAAGCTACCAATACCAATTAAAATCCCTATAGCTATCAGGCAATAAATAACCGCATTTATTTCTTTGATCCGCCGGACGCGCATATATGAAGGCTGTTTTAGCACAAAAGGATGCTCTTTATGATAAAAACAGCGTTCTATTAAAGGAAGGTTTGAGATAAGGGGGATCATATTTGGTTTACAATAAGATTTAAAATCATGGTAGGATAGATCAAAAAAAATTAAGACGCAAATACTTGGTATGGAACCTGAAACACCTTTCTATTCTCTCTCTCCTGAAGACAAGTTAATCAAATGTGCTAAAAAAGCCGGATTTGTCTCTGCCGAGGTCCGCGTAACAGAGCGTTTAAATGCGCAGTGCGCATCTTTTTCTTTTGGTTTAGATGCAAGATGCATGGCGCGCGCTTTGGCTATTTTGAATGAATCATTTCATGTCAAAGACCGGTTTCCTTTGCATATTGAAGTCTCGATGGAGGAGATTTGCTTGCATGTTCATGAGATATCCAAGATCTTATTTGTTGGTGGAGGGGCTGTAGAGGTGGCCAAGCCTTTATTGATCGATTTCTTTGAGCATTGCGGGCTTAACGCCATTTTGACGAGCTTATTTAAAGCGAAATTATGCAATAAATCCAACGACTATGATTTTCAGTTCATCACTTCCCATCCGAAAGCTGTTGATGAGGGTATCGTAGAGCTTTTGACAAGCAAAATTAAATGGGATTTGATCAACTGTTCTCAGCTCAAAGAAGAGCTAAACAGCATTAGAAAAAAAGCCGAACGGATTCCCTATTTAAAACAGGTTTTTGCCAATACTACGGATCTTGGGACGCTTGCGGTCAAGGTTTTTAGTTTTGTAAAGGCAAATGATATAGCAGGGCAGTTTTTTTTTAGAAATATTGCAAGCAAGGGTAATAGTTACGATTGTTTTATTCCGGTTGGGGATCAACCTAAAATCAATTCTTTTTGCATCGATATTTCAGATACCACTCAAGAACTTTATTTAGAATGCTTGCAAGGCAAAGAGATGCTGCTGCAAGCGATCATAGATGCCAATTTTGCAATCCTTTATTCAGACCCGAATCATCCAGCGAACGATTTAGATTTTGCTCGAACGATCTGTCATCTGTCTAAAAGGGGCAGGTTGACAGGTACGGGGTGGCTGCAAAAAGCTTTTCATGCATTGGATGGGGCTTCTATCAAACGGAACTGGAGAATTTCAACACTATTGCTACAGCAGCTTGTGAATCGATCTGAAAGCCACCATCGTTTGCCACAAGATGCTTTGATCGTCCTTGCGTTTAATGCATCAGCTATATTGATGACCCTTGATCCATCCTTGGAAAATGAGGTCCAAGCTTTATGGGAGGATCTAGGAAATCACTTTATTAAAGGAGGCAAAGGGGGACCGCAAGATCCTTTGCTTAAGCAGATCAAGTTTTTGTTATGCGATTCATTCTGTTCTTTTCAGGATGTGCTTGCGCAAATACAAGTCAGTTCCCTATTGAAACAGCATGGAAAATGTGGTGTCTATCCATGCATT
>CAZOAX010000433.1:0-1859 GCA_964577735.1 uncultured bacterium | reverse complement strand
AAAGAACTGATCCGTGAAGGCAAAGAAAGTGGTAAGAAAATAGCGAAAGAAATCGAAGAGAACGCTCATCGTGAATCTAAGAAGATCCTGGCCCACACTAAAGATGAACTTCAAAAAGAAGTTCAAAAAGCAAAAGGCGAATTAAAGCAAGAGCTTGTTGCGATCACGCTTGCTGCAACTGAAAAAGTCGTCTCTGCAGAAATGGATCCCAAACGTCAAGAGGCCTTAGTCCATCAGTTTTTGGATGGAGGATCTCATTGATCAACTCTCGAGCAAAAGCTTTATTTACTTTAGGCGATAAGCAAAACAAGCTGCAAGACTGGCTTGAAAGCCTTTCGAGCGTCAACGATTTTATCAATCAAAACCCTGCCCTTTACGATTATTTTGCATCCCCTCTCCCATCTCCTGAAAAACAAGAATTGACTTTCACCAAGCTCTTTAAGCCTTATCTTGAAAAAGAACCACTAAATTTCATTCTTGTATTACTTAAAAAAAGATCGTTTAAAGAACTTAACTGTATTTTGCGCGCATTCAAAAAAATGGCATTTGACAAACTGGGGATCATGCAAGGTCAGATCACCACTCCACTCCCACTTGAAGCCAATGCAAAGCAAGCGCTCATGACTGAATGGGGAAAAATTTTAAATAAGAAAATTGTCCTCGATGAAAAAATCGATCCCACCCTAATTGGTGGAGGCGTTCTTTCGTTCGACAATAGACGGATAGATTTTAGCCTTAAAGGAAAACTTCAACAACTCCAGAATAATTTAGAGAGGTCCTAAATGCGATTAAATCCACAAGAAGTAGCCTGGACGATTGAAGAAGAGATCAAAAATTTTGAAAGTAAACCCTCACTTGAATCAATCGGGTATATTTTAAAGATCGGTGATGGTATCGCGCAAGTTTATGGACTTGATGATGTGATGATGTCAGAGCTTGTCGAATTCTCGAATGGAACCAAAGGAATGGTCCTTAACCTCGAACCAAATACTGTGGGTGTTGTCCTTTTTGGTTCAGAAGAAGGACTCAAAGAGCGGGATGTAGTCAAAAGGACCGGAAAAGTCTGCTCTGTGCCTGTTGGTGAAGCGTTGCTTGGTAGAGTCGTCTCACCTCTTGGAGATCCACTCGATGGCAAAGGGCCTATCGTCACGTCTCATTTTCGTCCGCTTGAAAATATGGCCCCTAACGTTGTGGAAAGACAACCTGTTGGTGAGCCAATTCAAACAGGAATTCTTGCTATTGATGCGATGATCCCAATCGGACGTGGACAAAGAGAGCTTTTGATTGGTGATAGACAGACAGGTAAGACGACTGTCATTCTGGATATGATCATCAATCAGAAAGGAAAAGGGGTTTATTGCTTTTACGTTGCCATTGGCCAAAAGAACTCCACTATCTCCCGTCTAGTTTCGACTTTAGAAGAGCATGGTGCCATGAAATATACCACGGTGATCGTTGCCTCAGCATCCGATCCAGCGCCTCTTCAATTTATTGCCCCTTATGCAGCGGCTGCAATGGGCGAATATTTCATGTATAAAGGTAAGCATGCAATCTGTTTTTACGATGACCTTTCCAAGCACGCACAAAGCTATCGTCAGCTTTCTCTTCTTTTAAGAAGACCGCCGGGAAGGGAAGCCTATCCGGGAGATATCTTCTATCTCCATGCAAGGCTACTTGAAAGAGCTGCAAAACTCAATGATGCCCTTGGTGGCGGTTCCTTAACAGCTATCCCCGTTATTGAAACTCAAGCCAATGACGTGACCACCTACATCCCAACAAACGTAATTTCCATCACCGATGGCCAGATCTTTTTGGAATCCGATTTATTTAACGCCGGAATTCGACCTGCGATCAATGTC
>CAZOAX010000432.1:0-1880 GCA_964577735.1 uncultured bacterium | reverse complement strand
ATCTTTTTCAGCACACGCAAAAACAGTACCTTCAGAAAAAATTCAATTGAGTCCATCATCAGTGGATCGCGTGGTTCGTCTTGTTGATAAAAATGAGCCAGGATCTTCTCATAAAAAATTGAGTATTGTCGTTGCTGATAATGGAATGAGTACTGACGTATCTCCCCGCTACCGCGTCTACTTGGCCTATGCAAGCATGGCAGAAATGGGAAATCTTTCTGCAGATTTCTTGATCTCAAACGAGGTCATGCAATTTAATTCGGCACGCAGAGTTTCTGCCGGAATTTATGAAGTTAAGGTAACAGAGTTTAACGATAATGGATTTCAAGAAGTGACTTATAAAATTGATGCAACTGGAATGTTTGCCGCAGAAAAGAAAATGCGCGAAAATTGCGGTGGTGATTTTTGTGATGGCGAACTCGCCGCTCCTCTTGAAGTGACTTCTAGATAAAAATAGTTTATTTGAAATATAAAAAGGCTACTTTCTTTTCAGAAAGTAGCCTTTTTATTGTTATTCTTGTTAAGAGAGACTTAGGTTTTTGGCCTATGATAAAGAAAATTTTTAATATATCGACGAACTATTAAGCAAGTTTTTGGATCTCAAAAAATATCATAAATTGTACAGGACAGAGCCAAAAAATGGATTATTTGGCGAAACTTTCTTCTTTTTCTGCAGACTTTTAGGGTTGGAGTAAAATAAGGGAATATGCAGAAGTTAAAAACATTATTGATGATATTTTTATTCTTGGCGATCCTAGTGAGTATAGCATTTAATATTTACTTTTATCAGCTGCAATCCTCTTCGGCGGAGCTATTACTCGCTCCTAAAAAAGATATGACGAAATCGGTGGTGACTATTGATATGTATCGAAAAGGAGCATTGAAAGAAGCCATGGCCAAGAACTCCTCAGGCATAGAGTCCTGTTATGAGACATTTTTGAAAACAGAACCTCAAGTCGCCGAAGGAAAAATTGTGATCGCATGGACCATTAGTACAAACGGTCGGGCCGAAGATTTGCGTTTAGTAGAAAGCGAGCTGTCGAATGAGGATCTTTATACTTGTTTGACAAGTTTAATCGCAAAAACATTTTTTACTAAACCTCGCGAGCCAACAATCATCGCTCAGAAATTTATCTTTAAGCAAAGATCTCCTGCGAGTTTAGTGTTTGAGTAGTAGAAAAATCTTCGTCCCATGAAATCGGAAACTAGGCTACTTTTTGTTTTGTGATTTCTTTGATGTCGAGTAAATCACTTTGATATTTGAAAAAGCTTTTTCCTTCAATATCTTTCACGCTGCCGATGATCTGAGTGAAGGCCATATCCTGAAAGGTGAGCATTTTTTTTGCTACTTCGTGGAGATGATGATCAATCAGAAGAATTGGATTTGGATTTTCACTAGCATTAGACTTTCTCAAGGTTTTTGCCTCGGTTTCAAGACGTTTTGCCGTCCCCGCTGCAAAACCCGTAATTGTCGTTTTTTTCAGTTTTGCAGGTCCTTGAAGACCCAAATATCCATCACCAGAGGCCAGGCCAATGTCGTATTTTAGATCGACTGAAAAATCATAACGAACCTCGAGAAAGATTTTTGTAGCAAGTTCCTTAGCAAATTCCAATGCTCTGTAATCAACGTCGTCGACTTTATCATTTAAATCGAAAAAAATCACAAAGAGCTCATCAGCAGTCCAATTTGCATAATATTGACCATGAGGATCAACACGCTCTAAAACTTCAAAGATTCTATTATAGTATTCTTCGGTCAGGGAACTAATGAAGTCAGGGGGGTATTGAGCGATAAGCTTCTGATACTCACGCCAGTCACATGAAAGGCAAACTGTGTAGCGATTACGTGCTTTAAAAAGTTCTTCATCGGACTCAGAATT
>CAZOAX010000431.1:0-1886 GCA_964577735.1 uncultured bacterium | reverse complement strand
AATGGTTTTTCATAATTGCCTAATTATTAGATAAAAATACTATATTATTAAATTATTGAATAAAAGTCAATTATATAATAATGCTATATGCATCAGATAGTAAATGTTCACCTCCCCCCTTCGTTGGGAGCTGAAAAAATCATCTACACAAAAAAAAATCTTACAATTTAGACAAGTAATTCTTAATATATCAAAGCATGAATCCCTCATATGCCGAACTAGAAGCAGAACTTCACCAGACAAAAACTGAGCTCAGACAAGCAACGGGCCTGCTTAAAAAAGCTCTAGAGGAAATCGGCAAACTTCAAGAGGAAATAACTAAACTCAAAAGGCAAATCAACAAAAATTCAAAGAACAGTTCCAAACCACCTTCTACTGATCAGAAGGGTAACTCAGATCCTGACCATGCTAAGAAGGAGCGAAAAAAGAGAGAAGGCAAAGCTCGTTCCGCTTTTCCACCGGAGAAAATTGATTTCCATATTCAGTGCACACAAGACAATTGCCCCCATTGTGGATCATCAGCCTTACAATTAAGCAGCCAGCCACCTGAGAGCTTACAGCAAGCAGAGCTTCCGGAAGTAAAAGCTGTCATTACTGAATACCAACTATTGAAGTATGGCTGTCAATCTTGTGGGATGAACTCTGTGGCATCCCTTCCCGCGGGTGTGCCTGATTCAGCTTTTGGCCCCAAGTTGATGGGGCTGTTAGTGACCTTGACGGGAGTATTTCACCTTGCTAAAAGAGAAGCAGTTCAGTTGATAAAAGAACTGTATGGTATAGACATGGGTGTTGGATCTGTATCAAACATCGAAGAAAGAGTCTCAGAAGCCTTAGACCCAATCTATCAACGAATTCATAGCTTTATGATTGAAAGCAAGATTTGCAAACACTTTGATGAGACAGGATGGCGAGATCAAGGCAAACGTCACTATGTGTGGCTAGCCTGCTGTGAGCAAGCAGCATATTTTATGATTGATCGAAGTAGGAGCTCTGAAGCATTTCATAAACTTTTTCCGGGCAATCCTGATCAAGTTTCAGCGGTGACAGATCGATATGCCGTCTATTCGATATTCAAGGTGCATCAGTATTGTCTAGCTCATCTCATCAGAGACTTTCGAGGCTATACAGAAAGAGAAGGGCCAGATAAGGAAATAGGAAGGGCTCTTGAAAAGGAGCTGCAAATGGTCTGTCACATTCATAAGGAATACCGAGAAGGTAATATTACTTGGGAACTGAGGAATCGACGCATAGGCCATCATAAACGAAAGGTAAAATTCCATCTTGAGGATGGAATAGCTAATGGCAGTGACGATTTATCCAGGCTATGCGACACTATGTGGGATAATTTCGAAAAACTATGGATGTTTACAAAAACGCTTGGGATGGAACCGACAAATAATTTGGCTGAAAGAAGCTTGAGAAAATTGGTCGTGTGGAGAAAGAAGAGCTACGGGACGCGAAGTGATAGAGGGAAAAAGTTTGTCGAGAGAGTGACCACAGTGGCTCAAACTTTAAGGCGGCAATCGAAGAGCATTCTAAGTTTTATCCAAAAAGTTATCATGGAGTTTTATAACGGGGCTACAGTACCGTTCATATCCGAAGCAATGGGATTCTAAAAGAAATTTCAGATCCCGACGAAGGAGGGAGGTGAACATTTACCTAGGCACCTTGAAACTATTAGATGATCCCATTTACATGCTCCTAGAGTTTGCTTCGCCTGAATTACAATACAACAAAGAATTTGTCAAAAAATTCATAAGCCTTCATCCCCAAGCTTATGCCTTTGCTAGCACGCGGTTGCAGCATGACAAAGAAATGATCTTGCTTACATTGCAAACGGCAGAACCTCATGGCGCTGAAAACTATGGTCCTGCTATCGACTTGGT
>CAZOAX010000430.1:0-1891 GCA_964577735.1 uncultured bacterium | reverse complement strand
CGACAGAACAAGGCGGCGCGCAAGTGGTCTTGAATATCGAACACCGCATCAAAATTGTAGAGCCACTAAAAGAGGGCAAGTCCTTAAAAGCAAAAGTTGAGTATTTGAAAGAGCCGCGTTTCGTGGCCAAGCAATTAAAAGCGCATTCCATTGCCATTATCAACACCATTAAAGATCTTTTGAAACTCAATCCCCTTTTTAAAGAAGAGCTGCAGGTCTTCCTCAGCCATTCCAATTTCTCAGAGCCCGGAAAACTGGCCGATTTTTCAGCCGCCCTCACCACAGCTTCCCGCGAAGAGTTACAGGAATTGCTTGAAACGCTTCCTATCCCCAAAAGAATCGATAGATCTTTGCATTTATTACGCAAAGAACTGGATCTTGCCATCGTGCAAAACAACATCAATAAAAAAATTGAAAGCGCGATCGCAAGAAACCAAAAAGAGTTTTTTCTACGAGAACAGCTAAAAGTCATCAAAAAAGAACTCGGCATTGAAAAAGATGATAAGTCGATTGAAAAAGAGCGATTTGAAAAACGGCTGAAAAAAAGAACGGTTCCAGAAAATGTCATGACGACTATTCAGGAAGAGATGAATAAACTCAGCTCTTTGGAACCGCAATCATCTGAGTATGCAATCTGCCGTGGTTACCTGGATTGGCTGACCATTATTCCATGGGGCATGAACAGCCAGGAGAATCACAATCTTGAAAAAGCCTCCAAAATCTTGGCCCAAGATCATTATGGACTTGATGACATTAAGCAAAGGATCCTTGAGTTCATCAGCGTTGGAAAACTATCTGGCGGTGTCAAAGGAAGCATTATCTGCCTCGTCGGACCTCCAGGCGTTGGAAAGACAAGTATCGGAAAAAGCATTGCGCGTGCGCTCAACCGCAAATTCTACCGTTTTTCAGTCGGTGGCATGCGCGATGAAGCCGAAATCAAAGGGCATAGACGCACTTACGTCGGAGCCATGCCAGGAAAAATGGTCCAAGCGCTTAAGTATTGCCAGACAATGAATCCGGTCATCATGCTCGATGAAATCGATAAAATGGGCTCAAGTCATCATGGAGACCCTGCATCTGCTCTACTTGAGGTGCTTGACCCGGAACAAAATAAAGAGTTCCTCGACCACTACCTCGATGTGCGCTGCGATTTATCCAATGTTCTTTTTATCGTCACAGCGAACGTGCTCGACACAATTCCTGAGCCACTAAAAGACCGTATGGACATCCTCCGTCTATCAGGCTACATCCAGCAGGAAAAAGTCGAAATTGCTACCAAGTATTTGATCCCGACCAATCGAAAAGAAATGGGCTTAAAACCTGCTCAGGTTTCCTTTTCAGAAGAATCCTTAAAGACCATCATCAATGGATATGCAAGGGAAGCCGGCGTACGCAATCTTGAAGGGTTGATTAAAAAGATCCTACGTAAAGCCGCTTTCAAAATTGTCAAAAACGAACAAGACCAAAAAGATTTGAAGTCAAAAATTGAAATCACTCCAGACAGCCTAAAAGAACTGATTGGCAAGCCGATATTTACATCGGATCGTTTTTATGAAGAGCTTCCTTCCGGTGTTGCAACAGGTCTTGCATGGACATCCATGGGGGGCGCGACACTTTACATTGAGACAATTAAAGTACTCTCTGATAAAACAGAGATGAAGTTGACCGGACAGGCCGGCGATGTGATGAAAGAATCTTCCAGTATAGCCTGGAGCTATCTAAGCTGCACACTGAAAAAATATGCCCCGGAGCATGCCTTTTTTGAAAAAACTCAAGTACATATCAACATCCCTGATGGCGCAACCCCAAAAGATGGCCCCTCTGCCGGTATTACAAAGGTAACAGCGCTGCTATCTCTACTTTTGGATAAACCCATCCCCCAAAACCTCGG
>CAZOAX010000429.1:0-1893 GCA_964577735.1 uncultured bacterium | reverse complement strand
TTCTTATATTTTTGAATATGATTACAGTCTTTTAAATGAAGAAGTTTTTACACCGGATGTTCTTTGGGAGGTGCGTGAGGAGTGCTTTTTAATTCTCCTGGAGCATATCAATATAGTTAAAGTTGAAGCGTTTTTAAATAAAATTAAAAACATCTTTTCAAATGATGAAAATTTCAAAAACTGGCTTAGTATACCTTATGGAGAACCTCAAGAGTGTTTTGTCGATCAACTCTTGACAAGGTATGCAAATAGCGAAAGATTTGAAGAAGTCCTGAATTCAAGTATTAAAGAATCCTTACACCATGAGCATTTAGCAAGAACGAACTCTAATGGAGATCGTCTTATCCATGCTATATTGAAAGCGCCTATAGAAATATCAGCTCTACGCGCGCATCTTAACCGGATATCAGAAATCTATCCCTTTGAAATTACATTAAAAGACAAGTCAGGCAAGAGTGCTATTTCCTATATTTTTGATAGTCCTATGTGTAAGAAATATAATACCGCAAGGCGAGAGATGAACTATGATTTCTGCCATTTAACTAGCATAGCCTTCCCTCCGGAAGTGCTATGGGCTGTCCGGGAAGAGTTCTTCCAGACACTACTGCAATATATCAAAAAAGATAAGGTCAAATTCCTTAAGGCTCGCTCAACGCAGCCTGAAGCTTTTTTAGATAAAATTATTTACCATTTTCCAGAGATAGAAGATTTTACAACATGGCTTAGCACGCCTTATGGTGTGGAAAAAAAGTCTTTTGTGAATGAACTTCTCATCTGGGACAAGACTCTCCTAAATCATTTAAAGAAAGATTACCGCTATCGTTTTGATATGGACGATGAACTTTTTAATTTAACTGAAAATTTAGAAGAGATCACAAAATGCTCCTCAGACGACTTGGCATTGCTTAAAAAATATCCTGAACTAGTTGAATCTTTGCGATTGGATTTATTTAATAATTATCTATACGGACCTCAAACTGAATACCTTAAAGCCCTGAATAGGGTCTATGGCCAAGAATGGTTCTTTTATCAAGATACCGATGGAAATACTCTCTTGCACTATCTGTTCGCAGAATCAAATGATAATAAATATTACATGCCTAAAATTACCGAAATAATTGCTTATATGGTGGATAGAGGGTTTGATCCCAATGTAAAAAATAAGGAAGGCAAATCAGTCCTGGCTTTAGTCAAAGAGAACAAGTGGGATGCCATTCTACCGTTGCTTAGTTAAGAATAAGCCCTGCCTCTAGTGAGGCAGGGCGTAGAGATTATTTCATGAGGGACATGAGGGCATCGCGGTTCACGACACTCTTATTGCCAAACCAGATGCTCCAGAGACCTTTTGCAAACTCCGGGTCTTTAATTGTACCGGCTGATTTTCCGTTGATCAGGACTTCGATGACTCCACCTGGGATCCAGCGAATGATATGCTCATCCCCTTTCTGGACATCTTGGTTAAAGAAGGCAAGGTAGGTCTTGATGGCTTCTTGTACTTGTGTATATGCAGGGTCCTGGATTGCTGTTTTGAAGGATTCATTGTAGCCTTCTTTCACTTTGTCCGCTGGGACGGCACGCACCCACTTGATGCTGAGCTGTTTTGCATTCAGATCAGAAAGAATGGTTTGCAGTTTGTCACTGCCAGCTGTGGCATCTTTTTGAAGGTAGTGAGCGACGCTATAGACTTTAATGATTAACTTTTTGCGTGTTGAAACGCCGGTTGCTTCTAATTGATAATCCTTTCCATTGGCATTGAAGGAGACTTCAGTTGGAAAGGATTCTCCTGTAGCCTTGTCTGTGATCTCGTTTTCAGCAAAAGCGCTGCATGCGCAAAATAAGGTAAGAAAGCTTAAAAGTGTTAATTTCATAACGACCCCCTAGTGTTAAATTTTT
>CAZOAX010000428.1:1038-1894 GCA_964577735.1 uncultured bacterium | reverse complement strand
ATTTTGGATCCAAGTAAACCGCAAAGGTTTCCGCCCAATCTTCATCAGGATGAGCCTGGGCATAGTGCGGTGCCAGATGCCGAACATATTGCTTGCTGTAGGCTTTTGCTTCGTAGCTTTCGGGATAGGGAGTCGAACTAAGTCCAAAAATTCGCTGCCGCTCTTTATTTCGTCTTAAATAAAAAGCATTATCCAAAGCATGCCCCGTCTCATGTCGAAGGATCTTCATGCGCTGCGCAGGGTTGTGCCCTTCAAGCGGTAGATGATGCTCTTGCATAAGGCGGATCAATCTTGGGTGCAAAATATAGAACGGAACCGCGAAACCGGTATAACCATCAGGACTAAACCAATCATCAGAAATCCAGATATGGGGCTGAAATTTCAGGCCTTTCGCACGAAGCTCATCATAGAGCTGCCTAATCTCGGCTTGTATCGGCGCCAATGCAAGGTGGCGAGCCAGGTCCTTAAGGGGCATGGCTAAGAGTTCTGCTTTAGGTATTTTGGAAAGAGACATCGATTTGTTGCGATCCTGATCGGGCACTCATTTATTAGAGGCAGCTTTTAACATATTTATACAACAGGTCCAGAGCTTATGCACAAAAAGAGTGCAAAGCTCTATGTCTGTCATGTTGGCTTGTTTTCGCTACGAGCTGCTTAGTGGCTAATTCTAGGGAGAAGTAGAGTTACTTTACTCGGAGCACCTTCAGGCTGGTCATCAAAAATCAAGATGTAGTCATCTTTCTGAACAATGGAATCATTAAAAAGACCTAGTATTACTAAGTCTTCTTTGACCGCAGCAAAAGTCTCATACTCGAGGGCCAGAACTTCAAATTGCTCCACATTTTCATTTTGTATC
>CAZOAX010000428.1:0-1028 GCA_964577735.1 uncultured bacterium | reverse complement strand
CGCTTAGGCTAATAGAGTCATCTAATGAAAATGGATTAATGGCCCCTTTTCCAGGGGAATGGCTATATCCACCATCGATAGCATATTTTAAAAAAATTGGTGTTACTTGCTGTTCTGTCTTCTCTTCTATGCTTTCAATTAGATTAATAGCACTTGGAGAAGAAAGGGCTCCTCCGTTGAATGAGCTTGTATCTGGAGTTACTCCAATTCCTCCTGCTAATAGTAGATTTCCTTGCAAGCTTAAATCTATAAGAATAACAAAAACAGAACGTATTATTTTTTTCATCTTGTCCTCCTTTGCCCTTTTAAAACGAGTCTGAAGAGAATTTGCTGCAAAAAATTTATTTTTTTTTAGAGGACTCCAGAAAATAAAAACCCCCGCTAAAAAGCAGGGTTTAAAATACTCTAAACTTATTGATTTTATTGGCCGAAAACGGGGGCAATTAAGATGTCTTTGGCAAGAGCATCAAATGTTTTGCTTGTTTCCAATACAATAAAGCGCTCAGAAGCATCGGTGTGAATGGCGTCCACAGGAACTGTGAAATTGAAGTTCTTCACCTGAACACTATTCAAAGTAGGTGTACTTTCGAATGTTTGGCTCAGGTTCGTAAAGGTGACCGGGTCCACCCCGATGACTTCAAAGTTCCCTGTGTTTTGAAGATTATTCAAAGCATCATACTTTAAGATCAGATTAGTTCCGGATGGGGAATTGAACTTGTTAATGTAAAGATCAAGATCAGGTAAGTTCAGATCTTGAAGATCTTTAAGAATGTCCTCAATTTTTAGGTCTCCCGGAGAGGTGCCGAATCCACCAGCGAAACTACGACTAGGTAGTAAAGCCAAGATAGCTGTTATTACTAAGTACAGTATATTCTTCATAATCGGTCCCCCTGTACTTTCATAGGTTTGGAAAACACCCCATATTCATATGGTATATCACCACGATTTGCTGGAGATGTCATAATATTTGCTATTTTTTTGTCAACTTCTCGAAGAAGATGATAAATTTCTGCGCATGCTTGTGGTGT
>CAZOAX010000427.1:604-1925 GCA_964577735.1 uncultured bacterium | reverse complement strand
ATGCTGAAACAGATTCTTCTGTCGAAAAATCCCCTTTAATAATCTCAGCTTTTGCTCCAAGGCAAATACACTGGTCTTTTAGCGCTTTTGCTTCATCTTCACTATCTCTATAATGAATAATTAAAGCATGTCCACTTTTAGCAAGCTCTAAGCAAATCGCTTTTCCAAGCCCCTTTGCAGCTCCGGTAACAAGTGTCCAGCTCATAGAGTTTTTTCCATTTCGACGTAGGCAAAAGTAGCATCCGTTAAGGCATTTTTTGATACTTTTACCCAAATTTTTGAAATCGGAAATTCTAAAGAGATCATTTCCAAAAGTGCAGACGCAAAGGATTCGATCAAATTAAATGAAGTGTTAGAGGCAAGTTCCCGGCATCGATCTGCCAGAAGATCATAATTTAAAGCATCGACGATAGAATCGCTCTGTACACATTTCGTAACATCATACTCTGCCTTCAGATCAATAAACAATTTTTGTTTGTTTAATTGTTCGTGAGGAAATACACCGATAAGCGTCATAACAGAAAGTTTTTCAATACCAATAGTAGCAATCATATGAAAAGTATAAACCTTAGGCCATTTTTTCCCAAACCTCAATTGCTTCTAAAGGTGTATAGCGATCTTTTGGATCTGCCGACAACATTTTAAAAATGACCTTAAGCACATTTTGGCTATATTTTCTTTCTAAGAATTTTTTTCTACTATCGTGACAAATACCTGCTGCTGATTCAGAATAGCCCTCATTATCGCAATGAAAAGGAGAGAAATTAGTCAATACATTAAACATAGTGATAGCTACAGAAAACAACTCTAGCGATTGAGCTAATTGAATAAACCTATCTAAATCATCACAAGAAACTTCAAGCTTTAGTAATTCATTATATACCTCAAGATCCAAGAAAGCCCTCGTTTTTGCATTTGGCATCTCAAATTCATTACTCACCTCTTGCATCGATAGAGATCCAGCCCAATCTATGATCACGAGCCCTTTTTGTGTCATTAATGCATTATCAAGCTTAATATCCCCATGCCAATAGCCAAGATTCAATATATTTTTATAGACAGCCATCAACCTTTTACAGACTAAAATTCTTTCAGCATTACTATGAGGCTCATCGCACCAGTTATATAGATCGATTCCGTATCGTCTACCAATAAATCCAATAAATCTTTTTCCATCTAAACTTATGTCAAACGTTGCATGCGGCTTATTCTGAATGCCTCCCAAACTTAAACCGGACTGAGATGCTTTTTCATGAATTGATTTCAAATTGGAAATTTCTGCTTTAATGAGATCAATTGATATATCATTTTCATGCGCCAC
>CAZOAX010000427.1:0-594 GCA_964577735.1 uncultured bacterium | reverse complement strand
ATTTTTTTGAAGTTATCTCTAAAACCTTAGACACAGTTCCATGACCACCGGTATTGATCGGCTTTCCATTTTCTAAAATAATAAAGGTCCGTTTACCCTCTAACTTGGCATAGAAGCTGCAATTCGTAAAACCAATCTTGATTCCACCTTTAGAAAATGCCTCATTCTTCCTTATATGCTCACGAAAGACTGTCTTAACGAGCCAAATCAATTGATAATAATCAAATGACTGACCAATATCCCCTCTTTCATCAGGGTGATATTTTTCAACCACTTTCGCATAGACTAAAGCGATCTTCAATCTATTATGGATTTTTTTTGAACTTGACTCAGACGATATACGTAGGTGTTGAATATACAAATCGCGAAATTGATCTATATCGTCTATTGTGTTTTCCACTTCAGCTTCTTTATTCTTTAACCAAGTCAGCACTTTCCTTTCTCTGAAAGAGATGAGAAGTTCATTATCGGCGTGAATGATGGAAAGGAATTTGTGTATTGTATGCTTCACCCCTCTAGGATTATCATCCATTCGGATATTGTTTTGATTGGATCTTATGGTGACTGTGTTCATTGAATGGTCTCCCAAAAAGT
>CAZOAX010000426.1:0-1928 GCA_964577735.1 uncultured bacterium | reverse complement strand
ACAACGGGGTGAGTTCAGCATATTGGCCACACTTATCCGGCGCTGCGCATCCTCTTGGTCAACAAACTCTAATACTGACTTACGTTTAAAAGCAGAAGATTCTCTTTCAAAAACTTCTTCCATGATTTTGGATAATTCAATGGCTCCAATCCCTCGAGCAACCCAGTTCATTGAAAATTTCCAAAAATATACAGTAATGGCCAAAACGAAGAAAAGCAGTACACAAAATATCAAAATACCTAATTGGGAATCAAATCCGAATTTGTATCTGGAAAAAATCAGCACTGGAATCATCCAATTCATCACAAATGCAGCATTTCTGGGAGAGTTATAAATTTGCACCTGATCATTTTCTTTCCGCACCAACAAAACAGTAATCATCAAAGCTGAGAGAAAAAATAATATACAAATAAAAAGAAAGATCGGCACATACTTGTCCTCTTTTCTTTCGAACTCCGCTTCATCTTTTTTAGCTAAATCAATTTTCCCTAATGCTCGGTAAGCTTCGGCGCGTTGCTGATAAGGATATTGGTATTCAACATTTTTTTGTATTGCCACGGAGCAGGCTTGTACAGCCTCTTCCCATAATTGCCCTTGGTTAAAGGCATAGCATAGATAAGCCTGTAAATAGAGATCATGCGGCCAAAGTTTAAGGGCCTCGATAAATTGAGTTCGCGCGGCTTCTAAATTGTTCTGATTCATGTAAAAAATAGCTAGCATCCGATGTGGAAACGACCGGTCAGGGTACTGCTTCTGAAAGGCAAGATAATTCTTTTCCGCCTCTTCAACTTGGCCGATGCCCTCAAAATAACGAGCCAAAAGATAGTCAAAGTCAGGCGGTTTTACAAAGTCTGGGCGCTTCGTCATGGCTTCAAAGAGTTCAAACTTACGGTAGTTCAGGAAAAATTTCAAATAATCGCTCAACCATAGATCTGGAGTCATTAAGTCTGGGCGGCGATCTTTAAGGGTGATTACATGATTGATATCCCGTTCACTCACATCTTCTCGATTATGATGTTCATAAGTGCTGATGTAGTTCAAATAAGAAAGGGTGATGATATCGGAGATGGTTTGCCTTTGGTCTTTAGAAAGGCCCTGCTGGTTTTCGATAACATCTATAATATCCTCTAGTTTTCCGTCCTCACTCCAGTTTGGAGTCAGACTCATCATCTTATATTGATAAGCCAAAAGGCTGGTTGCATTCTCCTTCATGGCAATTTCAAAGTAGGAATCGAATTTTTCAAATTCAAAGTCTAAAAAACACCCCGACATTAACTTAATGGCAGCGATTTCCTTGCCATATTGGCTTTGGAGCACTTGCTCCAGAAGCTGCCGGCTGCTCTTTGTCAAGGTCTCAATCTGTTCTTGTGCTTCAGATGACATGGTATAGAAAGCATTCGTTCCTTTTACTTTCCAGGCAAAGTCAACGGAGAGCGACCCAAGCAAAAGCATCCGAACTTCGGAATGTTTGGGGTCGGTCCATTTTTGCAGGTTCGCGAGAAAGGCTTCGCTTTCAGCAAGACGCACCTGATCGGAGATATGATCGAGAACACCAAAAGACCTTAATGATCCATCGATTCGCCTTTGATCTTTTAAAAAAACTTTTTCCAAGAGAATTCCGGCACTGGAAAAATCTTGATCCATCAATGATTTTTAGATTTTTTCACCATCCTCTTTTGCAGTTTGAGAAAAGGCAGCTTGAGAAATGAGTAAGCTTAAAATGGAAAAATAGATGGTGTTCAACACAATTGTCAGCCTTGTTCTCATAATCGCTGAACTCCCTCTAGAACGGTGTGGATTTTTAAGATTATAGCAGATTCTTTGCTTTGTGATTCAGTGATTGGTGGTGGGCTACTAATTTAATAGTTCTGATCCGTTTCGTTTCTTGTCATGCACTAAAGGAAAAAGCACGAAGGATGCGGCATAAA
>CAZOAX010000425.1:0-1928 GCA_964577735.1 uncultured bacterium | reverse complement strand
AATGGCACTCTTACCTGATTTGTCCTTTGTTGTAATTTCAGAAGGGGAACTTTCTGAGATCAATTTAAGATGGGCTTTCAGGGTAACTGCTGGCATCGATCCTTTCAGCAAAGCTGGGATAAGACGATCCCCATTTGAATTGACATTTCCAAGATCTCTTGTTTGCAAAATTTTTATTATCTCTGAAACTATTATCTCTTCAAATTCAAAACTATTTGAAAAATGATAAAACAGATCCTCGGTACTTATTACCATGTCCTTTCTGATCATCCATTGGTATTGACGATGTTTGTAACAATGTCTCTGAGGATAATGAAGCAGTTTTCCTAAATGCACTTGAAAAAATTCTTTCACTTCGCATTCATTAGTTTTCTTGCACATTGCATCAAAAAATAGTTTTATTTTATCTTCATCAAACAAGACCCCAATATCCTTGATATATTTATGAATGCATACCTTCAAATCCGTTAAGGACATTTGACTGAGGAGCCATTCCAAAGCTTTCTTTGTCGCACCCCCCCTGAAGGTTTCATATATGGCAAAATCGATCAGAGACTTTCCTTCAAAATTTTCTAAAAAGGGAGAAACACCTGCAATAGCACTTAATTCCGGAAAATTATTAGCTTTTTCACAATATTGAAATGCAGCCTTTCCAAGTTTAGATTTCTCAAGGTTAAATTCCCTTATAAAACACTTGAGTGACTTACTTTCATCGATATCAATCTTAGCTTTAAAGGGGCCTGCCGCTGAATAGACCAATTGATGAAAAACCTTAGCAACTAGTGAGATTTTGATCCAAAGATCGGTGTTCACCACCCGATCATAAGCGCTTTTTTGACACAGATAGGGGAATACTAAATCCCAAGCCTTATTATGCTCGATCATTGATTGCCTTATTGTAAAAGATTAATAAAGTCATGCCATTGATTTTCTACTGCAATATCTCGGACCGTCTTGCCATCCTTATTCTTTAGACCCGGATCAAAACCGTTTTCGATCATATAGACAATCGTTGGCTTGATGTAACTATTATAAGGTTGTGGCTGTAGTGAAAATAAGTGATGGAGAAGAGTGTTGCAAGATTGATCTCTGAAATGAATCCAGTCGAGACCGAAAAAGGCGGTCATGCGAGAAAGCTTTAAATCCAGTTCTCGACCATTGTAACCACCAACCGCGAATGTGAAATATTTAAAAAGTAAAGATTCTTTTAAATCAGGAAAGACAAAATAGTATTGTTTTATTTCACCCCAATTTTTTTCTGAAAATTGGTCGATCATCTTTGCCACATCAAAAGTGGTATGAAATATTTGATCGCATGGCACTAGACCCACAATTAATTCGATCATATTCTTGTCCAGTACGGCGAGATTAAGAAGATCATCTAAAAAACTTTTTTGAGTGGCTCCGTATGGAGCATATAACCAATTAGAAAAGTTATTCGATAGCAGCTCTTTCATTCTCACCATAAATTTTCTAAACTCTATAAAATTACGATTAAAGAAGAAATTCAATCTTCCTTTTTTGATATAATGCAAAATTATCTCAAAACATTCCTCACGCACTTCCTGAAGCACTGGTATTGTAAAATAAGCTTCATCGATCCACTCTATATTCCTTCCAAAAAGATAGGAGATCGTACTCTTTCCATTTAAGTCTTTTGCTGTAATTTCAGAAGGGGATTTTTGTAAAAGATATTGCCAATATTCTTAACCTAAATTGCCACATTCATTTATTAATAAATGAATAAGGCGCTTGCCGGATGCTGTCTGTTGATTTATAACTTCGGGTTGTGAATCTATTATTGCTTTGAAGCTCTCAAAATCATCAAGTCTAAAATCGCCTGAAAACACTTCCAATATATTTTGTACATCAAATTTCATCCCGCTCTTTTCAACACAAATTAAAAAAGTATTTTGATTTAAACTATA
>CAZOAX010000424.1:0-1940 GCA_964577735.1 uncultured bacterium | reverse complement strand
TGGCATTGGAACATCCTTATTTTGTTTTAGCTTTCTATCGTTTTCAAAAAATTGAAAATCCACAAGAGGAAGTCAAAACCCATAAAGCGTTCCTAGCGACACTGGATGCAACATGCCGCATCTATATTTCTGAAGAAGGGGTCAATGGACAAGCTTGTTTTGAAAGAAATGATGCGCTCCGTTACATCGACTGGATGAACTCCCGCCCGGAATTCAAAGATATCGAATTTAAAATCCATGAATGGCATGAACAAGCCTTCCCTCGTCAAGTTGTCAAATATAGAAAATACTTGGTTGGACGCGACAAAGACGTTGATTTTACCAATCAAGGTGAGCATGTTTCTCCTGAAAAATGGAAAGAAATGCTTGAAGAGGAAGAAGATGCCTTGGTTCTAGATGTCCGTAACACCTACGAGTGGAAAGTTGGCCGCTTCAAAAATGCCGACGTCCCTCCTTGTGAGACATTCCGGGATTTTGAAAAGTATGCAGAAGAGCTTAAGACCACCCATGATCCGAAAAAAAAGAAAGTGATGATGTACTGTACAGGGGGAATCCGGTGCGAAGTTTACTCTTCCTTACTTAAAGGCATGGGATTTGAAAATGTCTACCAACTGCAAGGAGGGATCATCAAATATGGTCTTGAACAAGGTGCAAAACACTGGCAAGGCAAACTATTTGTATTTGATGATCGCCTAACTGTGCCAATCAGCACAACCGAAGAAGCTCCAGTCATTGGCAAATGCCATCACTGTGGCACAACTTCTGAAAATTACTATAACTGCGCAAGTACTGACTGCAATTGCCTCTTTCTTTGCTGTCAACCATGCCTTGAAAAATTCAAAGGTTGCTGTCAGGAAGATTGCACAAAATCTTCCCGTTTACGCCCTTTCAATCAACAAGATCCCCATAAACCCTTTAGAAGACAGCACCACTACTTCAATAGATTTTCTAAAGAGCCAGCAAGTTCCTGTTGCATTCTTCAAGATAAAGTTGATGTAGAATAAATCTAAACGTGTTATCTCAAGAAGATTATTCGGGAGAACACTATGGATTTAGAAACCAAAAAAATCGGCCACTGCATACTTCTTAAGCCTCTGAATAAGTCCATTGATGCAACCGTGAGCACCGATTTTAAAACAAGAGTGATCGATTTGATCAATCAAGGGAATAAGCATTTTGTAGTCAATCTATCGCTAGTTGATTTTATTGACAGCAGCGGCCTTGGTGCGTTGATTGCTATCATGAAAACACTCAGTTTAAATAACGGCAAAATTGTATTTTGCCAAATCAATTCACCTGTCAAGAACCTTTTAGACATGACGAGCATGGATAAAATATTCAAAATTTGTCCGGATGAAAAAACAGGGATGGAAATTCTAGCCCATGCAACATGATCGTTCCATAAAACTCATCATCCAAAGCAAGATCGATGACATATCCCTTCTGTCAGGTGCTGCAAAAGCTGTCTGCAGCACCGTTGTTACAGATGAAGTCATACTCTATAACATCGAACTTTGCTTAGTTGAAGCTGTTGCCAATGTGATCAACCATGCCTATCACCGCAATCCCAACCACACCATTGAAATCACAATCAGCCTCAACGATAAAAACGTTACACTCCAAGTCACTGACTCAGGAGCCTCTGCAACACTCCCTTTTCCCCAAAAAATAACCTCCAACCCGGAAGAAATACTCAATATGCCTGAATCCGGCAGAGGCCTCTTCCTGATCAACCACATCATGGACGAGGTCTCCTACACCCAAAATAACGGCAAGAACCACTTCACCATGAAAAAACTTCTAAATCCTTGAAAATTCACCACTGAGACATTCGCCCGATTATAAAAATTTAGCTCAAACCACTGATTATTAACTGATCCAACAAAATTCAACACAGAGGCACAGACTCGACTTTAGCATTTTTTATGCACTAGTCATCC
>CAZOAX010000423.1:0-1946 GCA_964577735.1 uncultured bacterium | reverse complement strand
TTTTGGATGGCCTATCGGCACAACCAATGGCCGGATTTATCGTTGAATTTTATATTTTTGATCCTGTATGCCATCCCGATCTTTGTTGTGGCTCCCTTTTTGATAGAGAAAATTGCCCTTAACAATACATTCCCGTTTACTTCGATTCCGATCCCGATCAGTGGATTTACCAGCCGGGAAGCGATTTATGAGAACTTGAATTCGTGGCAGCGGCTTACCAATACGATGCAGCACCTTATTTTGCCTATGATTGCGATCATGTATGGGGGGCTTGCTGCACAAACCCGTTTATCGCGTACAGCCGTTTTGGAAGTGTTGCAACAAGACTATGTCCGGACCGCCAAAGCCAAAGGGCTTTCTCCTTTTGAGATTTTGCGCAAGCACGTCGCAAGGAATGCCGGTATCACGATCGTGACATCAGTTGCAGCTTCACTTGGAGCGGTACTCGGCGGTTCGCTTATTGTGGAGACTTTGTTTGATATCGATGGTTTTGGCAAGTTTTTTTATGATGCCATTTTAAATCGAGATTATAACGTAATCATGTTTTCAGCCCTAGCTGGCTCCATCCTTTCACTTATAGGGTATCTTGTAGCAGATCTGCTCTACATGGTTCTTGATCCACGCGTGAGTCTTGAATGAAGCGATATCCACTCGGCGTTTTAGGCGCTATTTTAGTTGTTTTTTTTGTATTAATGGGTGTGTATGCCCCTCTATTAGCCTCAAGTAAACCGCTTGCCATTGAATATGATGGCCAAATTTATTTTCCACTGCTCCGCTATTTTTTTTTTCAAGGATTTTTCACCAAACCATTGGATATCTTTTTCAATTTGATGATGTTCACATTGCCTCTTGCTGTGATTTTTTGGAAAAAACCAAAAGTTTTAAGTAGCATTGCTCTTTTACAATGCGGTCTATTCTTATGGCTTATGATCTATGGGATAAAAGATCCGGCAAGTGACCGCGGTGCAGTCATGCAAAAAAAGCAGACGTCTGTCAGTTGGGCACAAGACTTAAGTTATATGAACAACTACGCCAGGTTGAATGATGTCGTTCGCTACATTTTAAGACGTGATCAGGATGTCAGATTGAAAGCTCTTTTACAGAAAGACGATGTTCCCACCTTATATTCCAAAGAGCTTGAGCATCAAAATGAAAAAATTCAACGTATCCAAACTTATCTGGAGCAAAACAAACCCACAAGCCCTGGATATGAAAATCAATTACAGGAACTCCAGTTTATTAAAGATCGGAATGCCTGGCTGGAGGAACAGTCCAAAAACGTTTCCTGGATGATCATGCCGCTTGTCCGTCCCTTTCATTGGGAAGATGATGCCGGTGGAGAGCAGGCTCTCAACCAGTACTTGCCTTGGTGGGATCTGACCCGCACTAATCGGAAGGATCTTGTCGCCGCCCTCATCTTTGGCGTTCGCATTTCGCTTGTTGTAGGATTTCTTGCAGTCGGTCTCTCTCTCCTTATCGGCATTCCCATCGGCGCCTTTGCCGGTTACTATGGAGGTGTATTTGATATGCTCGTCAGCAGATTAATTGAAATTTGGGAATCGATGCCGGCCTTTTTCATGCTCCTTCTCGTCATCGCCATGATGCAAAGTAAAAGCATCTTTATCGTGATCACCGTGATCGGTATCTTTGGCTGGACCTCTTTCAGCCGCTATATCCGAGGTGAGTTCTTTAAACAAAAAAATCTCGGTTATGTGGAATCCTGCAAATCGATCGGCTATCCCGATTCACGCATCATCTTTCGCCACATTCTCCCCAATGCCATCCCTCCGATCCTCACTCTCCTGCCTTTTGCCATCATGGCTGCCATTACAGCTGAGGCTGGTCTTTCCTTCCTAGGCCTTGGTGAAGAGGGCTCCTGCTCTTGGGGCGTCCTCATGGATGAGGGCCGTAGCGCCTTCCCCGGCGAGGCCTACCTGCTCTGGCCT
>CAZOAX010000422.1:0-1947 GCA_964577735.1 uncultured bacterium | reverse complement strand
AACATCTTTTTGAAAAAAACTATCCTCAGTAATGCCATGAGGAAAGCGCAAAAGTGATTGCGGCCTATTCACCAAATAAGGCAAAATAAATTTACTCACCTGACGGTAATAAGAAATCAAATCACTTTTTGTATATCCCTCATCCGGCCAAAAAACTTTATTGGGATTTGTAATTGTTAATTCTCTTTTGTTAATTGCTAATAGAACCGGCTCCTCCTTCTCCGGCCTCACCGTCCGATATATCCTTTGTTTCTTTTCATCATTGTCATCTCCCTCTAACATCTTCACAAAAAGAGGATGACGCATAATATGTTCATTCGTCCAATTACTAAATGAAACCTCACATTTCAAAACAGGTTTCACCCAGGTAACCTGCTCGTTTGTTTTCGGCACAACCTTGAACGGAGACTCATCTTGTTCAAGTGGTTTAAGTAATTCATAAATTTCCTCTAATTTTTTATCACTGAATCCGCCACCCGTGTGTCCAATATAGATTAACTTGTTATTAACAATCTCTCCAACAACTAGCGCTCCAAAATGTTTTCTGCCACCTCTCGGTTTCGTAAACCCACAAATTATTGCATCAATTGTGTTCCCTGTTTTGATCTTTAACCAATCTTTGCTTCGCACTCCAAATTTATAAGAGCTGGATTTTTTCTTCGCTATAATCCCTTCAAGTTTCAATTTTTCAGCTTGTGCAAAAAAAGCTTTTCCTTCTGTATCAATATGATCTGAATATGCCAGGTGAGGAAGATTAGGCAAAACCTGTTTCAATAATTCTTTGCGTTTAATAAGCGAAAGCTTTGTTAAATCATGTCCATTAAAAGATAAAATATCAAACACATAATACAATAGCTCTCCTTTATTTTTTGAAGACGGATAATCCTGAATCCATTGAAAAACAGACTTCCCATCTTTATCCAACATCACCACTTCTCCATCCAAAACCACATTTCCTGGAAACTTTTTGAGTGATTCATATATCGCAGAAAACTTCTCTTTATAATCAATATTATTTCTTGAAGTTAAAACAACTTTGCCCGCTTCAACTTGTGCAATAGCTCTATATCCGTCCCACTTCATCTCATAAATAAACTCATCATCATCAAACGCCTTCTCAACACTCTCCGCCAACATCGGCCTAATCACCTCAGGCAATTCATGCTCAGGCAAATCATCTAAAATATCAGTAACAAACATGTCATCTCGAACGGAGTGAGAGATCTCAAGGTGTTCACCTACAGATTTCTCGTTTTCACTCGAAATGACACGATTTGAATGCCACACCTCCTTTGTATTGTTGTCATTCTTGAGCGAATCATGGGCATCTTTAGCAATCTTTTCCATTGACCTCCCCGTAATAACAGACTTATCCTGGTCCAAAATATCTTTCTTCACATCCACATACTCATCTCCTTTTTTCAAAAGCAGCCAGGCATTCTCCTCATCAGAATTTTTCAATTTAATCAAAGCAAACTCACCTTTCATTTTTTCACCCAGCATTATTATCGTAATATGTCCCTCTTTAAGCTGTTTTTTTAAAATCTTTTCAGCCTCATTTCTATCTATTACATCATATGGTGTATACACCCCTTGATCCCAAACCATAACAGTTCCTCCACCATACTCTCCTTTTGGAATAATCCCCTCAAATGTTTCATAAGCAATAGGGTGATCCTCAACCATCATCGCAAGCCTTCTCTCATCAGGATTCAAACTCGGTCCATTAGGAACAGCCCAACTTTTCAGAACACCATCCATCTCTAACCGAAAATCATAATGAAGTCTTGAGGCCTGATGTTTTTGAATAACAAAACGAAGCGGACCTGTATTTTTCTCTATACTACCTGAAGGTTCCGGAGTTTTCTTAAAATTTCTTTTTTTCTTATATTGAGCAAGAGGCATAAATAAATCATATACGATATAGATATCATATGCGACCTATTC
>CAZOAX010000421.1:0-1962 GCA_964577735.1 uncultured bacterium | reverse complement strand
AATGGCAGTAGAAATCCGATTACTAACAGTCCGTCAATTTGTTGAAGCATGCAAAGGAGCATGGCCTACTTCAGAAGCGACCGTGCGAGCCCTTATTTTAGATGCATCTTGGGGCAAGAATAACTTTCAGACTGCATTTAAGCGAGTTGGGAGACGTGTGCTTGTCGATGTACAAGAATTTTGGGCGTGCGTCGATCTAATGCAAGGGGATCGCTAGGATGCACGATAACAATGAAAACAACCAGAGCATGATAATAGAGCATCTTGTTCAAGTGATCTATTGGAGAAATCGGTTTGAAGTAAGCCGTGATCTTAGCTTCCTGGACAATGCAGCGCGACATGAAGATGTTTTAAGAGATTACTTGCCAGCACGATTTAAAGACATAAGCATTACAAAACTAGGTCATCTGTTCCTAGAGGCCATTTCCACACTTAGAAATGGGGGTATAGATGAGTGATCACTCAAATAACCCTCCTGAGATTCATAAACAAGAATGCATTGATCATATGCATGCTAATGGAATAGCCTTTGAAGGGCCATTAATCTGCGATGGAATATTGCATCGGTTTTCAATGGACTCCAAAAAGAATGAACCTGATGAGTGGTACATAGTTTTCAAATGGATGTCTATAAAAGGAAACACTTATTTTACCTGTATCTATGGAACATGGTCAGGTTGCTATGATCGTCATGTATATAAAAGCTACGGCCAAAACATGGGCATCTTTACACATGAGGAGCTATTAGAAATAAAAGCAAAAGAAAAGGAGCAACAAGCTCTTATAGAAAAGCAACTTCAAGAAGATCGAGCAGAAAGGATATGTCGGGCTCAGGAAATGTGGGGGCAGTCCAATAAAGAGGCTACGCTTCCAGGGCATTCAATTTATTTGCAACGTAAGCAAATCGGTGCATATGGTGTAAAGTATAGGGTCGAGAAAAATGGTGCGTCAGTCATAGTTGTTCCTTTGCGTAACATAGATCATGAATTGCAGGCGGTCCAGTTTATCTACGAAAATGGATCTAAACGGATTCATGGAGTCAAAAAAGGCAATTTTCACTTGCTGGGCGATGAGCAGTCCGTAACTAATGCAAAGGCGATTTATTTCGTTGAAGGATATGCAACGGGCGTCAGTGTTTATGAGGCAACCGGTGAACCTGTCGTTATGTGCGTCGATTGCGGCAATCTGGAAGCAGTTGTTAGTGCTTGGAGACTGCGTTTGCCAAGCAAGAGATTTATAATAGCTGCGGATGACGATAGAAATACTAAGGGTAATCCAGGCAAGACAAAAGCTGAAGCTGCGGCAAAACATGGGGCAAGTGTCTTGCTGCCTAGTTTTTCAGCGATCCCTGAACCTAAAGATGGAGGTAGGTTATCAGATTTTAATGATCTACATGTTCACGCGGGAATAGCTGAAGTAAAGAAGCAACTTTCTATTACGCGATTTAATGTCGTACCTATTACTGATTTTCTCTCTTTGGATCTACCACCTGCTAAATGTATTCTTGAACCTTGGTTAAGAGAGAAATCACTAGTCATGATTTTTGCTGAGCGTGGAGTTGGGAAAACTTACTTTGCTTTGAGTTTAGCCTGGGCTATTGCTACGGGAACACGCTTTGGGCCATGGAGTGTTGAAAATCCAAAAAGAGTACTTTACATTGACGGGGAAATGCCTGCTCAAATTCTTCAGGAACGGTTAAAAGGATTGCAAAAGGCCTCTCATACTCATACAGGTCAAGAAGCATTTCATATCCTGACGCCTGATATGCAAAGTAGTCCCACACCAAACCTTCATAATGTCGCTGATAGGAACGAGCTAGAACATCTTCTATGCAACTATGAAGTCCTGGTCCTAGATAATCTTTCTACCCTGGCATATGGGGGAGAAGAAAACAGTGCAGATAGCTGGGGTGAAATTCAACAATGGCTTCTAAGGCTGCGTACACTCAATAAGACCGTTATA
>CAZOAX010000420.1:0-1967 GCA_964577735.1 uncultured bacterium | reverse complement strand
GCAAAAAGCTCATCTCGAAGATTGAAAACCCAAAAGCTGCCGGCTTTTTTACTCAAGAAGAAGCAGATACGCGCGATGTGAGACTGGTTGAAGGTGTGGAAGGATCTATAGAAAATGGAAATTGTGTCCATTTTTATTGGCTTGTGGATAAGGATGATGGAATTTTGATCGACGTGCGCTTTCAAGCGTATGGAAATTCTGCGCTTATTGGTGCGGCTCAAGCGGCGACTGAACTTATGCTCGGAAAAAACTATGATCAGGCGAGACGGATTACAAGTGATCTTTTAGATAAAGAACTGCAAGATAAAGATGGACAGGCAGCATTTCCAAAAGAGACTTTTCCTCATCTCAATTTAGTCCTAGGTGCGATCGATCATGCCAGCTCTCTATGCACAGATCTTCCCTTGCCCGATCTTTATGTATCGACGCCTTCTCCGCGTGACATTGGGGAAGTCGTGGAAGGGGGAATTCCTGGATGGCTTGAAATGCCTTTAAAGAAAAAACTTGTCGTGATCGAAGACGTTCTTGATCGGGAAATCCGGCCATATATTGCCCTTGATGCCGGCGGTGTTGAGGTGATCAACCTTATAAACGATAAAGAGGTCGTGATCGTCTACCAAGGTTCCTGTACTTCTTGTTATTCCTCAGTTGGAACGACCCTATCTTTTATTCAACAAATGCTAAGGGCCAAGGTCTATCCGGACATCATCGTCACTCCCGACGTCGACCTCTCCAAATTCTAAAGAAAATTAAACGCTCGTGCCCACCTTCGCTGTGCACTAAAGGCGCAGAGGCGCAGAGCCTTCGGCGGATGGAGCTTCTGATTCACCAGAAGAAAGTTCCTTTCTTCTGGTCAGCAATTTTTATGCTCTGAAAGAGCATAAAAAACCCAATTTGATTAATGAGATACTTGTGTGGCCGAAGGCTCTGCGCCTTTGCGTCTTTAGTGAGCGCGAAAGCGATCACGAGCGTTTAAATTTTTCTAGAGAGTTCTCTTCTACGAAATTGTGATATAGTTGGTGTTTTAGTTAATTATGATGTATTATTAACTAAAATCTAGTTATGCAAAGTAAATTCTTTATAATTCTGTTATTTAGTTTTAATTTATTGTTTGGGGAAGGGGTTCATCTGATTATAGCAGGTGATACGGCTTCGGATCTCAGATGGCAAGTGCAAAAGGATGTCGCTTTTATGAAGAATAGAGGGCAGGCGCTGGCGAATGAACTGGATAAAACATTTCGGTCGATGACCTTTATTGAAGAAAGGCTAACTAGAGAAAATATTCTAACCTATTTGGATTCCAAGAGATTTGACTCATCCGATATTGTGATTTTTTATTTTTCAGGGCATGGTTTTCGGACAAGAGATAAACAATCGAGATGGCCGAATCTTTATTTTTCAAATTCTAATAGCTCCATGGCTCTTGATGAAGTTGTGGAAAAATTGAGCTATAATCAACCTCAATTTGCGCTTATCATCGCTGATTGCTGCAATAACTATAAAGAGCAAGGGCTGCCGCCTGTGCAATACTTTCATTTTGACCCGTCCTCTCATCATACCTTTCATCCAAGGGTTGCTGATCTATTTAAGAATTCAAGAGGTCTTTTAGTGATCACAGGGGCAGAACCCGGCGGCTACTCCTGGTCAAATGACGAGGGAGGGATCTTGACGGCAGCTTTCTTTGAGGCTTTGGGCTTTAGGTCCCGGTCTGTTGTTAACTGGGATCTAGTTCAGGACAATATTAAAAATCAGACCAAGCATATTCAAAAAGTGCAAATGTCAAGAATTCTACCACGCCGCTAGGGGTGGGAGGGAGCATAGGATCGCTTCCGGATTGCCGCCAGATGAGAATCCGAATTTTGTTCCGCGGTCATAGATAAGATTGAATTCCACGTAATGTCCACGCATGGCCAGTTGTTTTTTCCGATCTTCTTCCGTATAGGGTTCTTGGATGCGTCTGTCGTAGA
>CAZOAX010000419.1:1048-1973 GCA_964577735.1 uncultured bacterium | reverse complement strand
TATCGGGTATAGAGCATGAACATAATTAATCCTTATATTTTTGGAGGGGGGAATGATCCATTTTGGAGCAATGTCGTCTTTATGTCCAACTTCCAGGGGGCAAACGGCAGCACAACTTTTGTGGACCAAAAAGCAGGAAAGACTATGACAGCGGTAGGAGATGCACAACTCGACACCAGCTTTAAGCTCTATGGATCGTCTTCCTTAAAACTTGATGGCACGGGGGATTATGTCACAGTGGCAGCTAGTGTAGATTTTAATTTCGGCGGCACAGACGATTTTTGCGTTGAGGCGTGGATTTGGGTGGACAGCACCGATTACAGCGGAGCTATCTACTGCCTCAATCCGAGAAACCATTATCTGGGGTTTGTTGGGGCCAACCTTTATTGCGGAAACGGCATCGTCAATTCAGCCGTGGCTAGTTTCGCCTCTTTCGCGAACAAGTGGACGCATGTAGCTCACACCCGCGCAAGCGGAATACATCGTTTGTTCTTTGACGGTATTGTTCAGAGTACCTCATCTTTCACCACTCAGGCATATGGTAGCTCAACCTCCGTGCCTCTGTTAGGCCGTGACCCCTCTTATGGCGAATCCAAAATGTGGATGCAGGGTATCCGTATTACCAAAGGAGTTGCGCGCTATACGGCTAACTTTACACCACCGGATAGAGCCTTTCCAAATTACCCAACGAGTGTTGCAGAAGGACTGAACGACTTTTCTGCATATTGGTCAATGGATGAAGCTTCTGGTACAAGACTTGATGCGTCTATAAATAACAATCATCTGAATCAAACAGGAACAGTTGGCTCTATATCGGGTATTGCAGGTGGAAATAGCTCCTACAACAGCGGAGCCAATGGTTACCTCGATGTAGCCGATAATCCTTCTCTGAGGTACAGCGGATCGAGTTACACCTTAGCTTGTT
>CAZOAX010000419.1:0-1038 GCA_964577735.1 uncultured bacterium | reverse complement strand
GATACAGGAGCAGGTGCTGAATGGCAGATGACCATATCACCATCGCCTACATTCCTAGTAAATTTTACCAGATGGAGAAACAATTCAGGTGGGACATCGATCATATCGTCCACTATGGCCGCCGCATTCAATACCTGGTCTTTTGTCTGCGCCCGGTATGATACGGTTTCTGGAACCATGAAGCTCCGTGTTAATTCTATAGATTCGCCGGAAGTAGCATCTGTCGGGTTCTCGTCAGGTGGTACCAATCCTGTACGATTGTTTAATGGTTCGTGGACCATATCTAACGGTTTACGCTTCACTGGGGGCATTGACAATGTTGGTATGTGGGGGAGATGCCTGTCCAACGAAGAAGTTGATTTCCTATACAATTCTGGTGTGGGTAGGACATTTAACGGCACAATTTTTGTATAATTTATGAAAGTACTATTACACACCCTCACAAACACTATCTCAAAGTATCCTCGCGCAGACGATGAGGACGTTGTTGGATTGGATGAAGAATTTTTGATTCTTGATGTTCAGGAGCAGGAAATACCTGAATTCGATCCATCTGAACATAAATTAGTTCAAACATCTACGATAGATGCGGAAAATAAAATTTTGTTACAGGGTTGGATATTGGAAGAAATCATACCTACTGTACCTGATCCTATAGATGTTGGCTATCTTGTGGAGCCGGAAGGCTTTACCCTGGCATTAGGTGATTTAGATCGCGCAGCCTTTACCGCTATGTTGACCCTTGTTCAAGAGGCACTATCATTAGGATTAATAAATAATGATACACCGCAGACTATAGCAGATAAGGACGGAAGTCCTCATATAATTACCACCATCAGGTTTAGACAGATCATGGTAGGTTATGGATTTTTTTATAAAACTCTTTGGGACAACAGAAATGTGGCATAAATATCCAATATGAATCCTTTATATGAAATTTTAACATCAAAGTTTGAAGATCAAGGCATTCAAAATATGCAGGTATATTTTGATACATATCTCTTTAATCTAAAAATCAAAGACGAGTCCTCTTATTAC
>CAZOAX010000418.1:0-1994 GCA_964577735.1 uncultured bacterium | reverse complement strand
ATGGCAGGCGTTGGTGATAAGGAAAAAATAGACCAAGCAGCTAAAAACCAAGGCTACATTCCTATGCAAGGGATGGATGGCTTGTATCAAAATGATGATGGGGACGTCAGACCTGCTGATGATTTCAGATAAGTAATTTGGGCTACCCGGTAGATGCTTATCGGGTAGCCCTTTTTAGTTAAAAAATGACTTTGGCACGAAAATTGCTTCTCCCCTAAATGAATTGAACAAACATGGAGGAGTGCTATGTCAGTATCAGGAAGTGGTAAGTCGCCGTATGATGGTTATGGTCAATTTGATCCTAGTAAGGTTAAAAATGATCCTGCTTTAGCTAAGAAACTGAAGAAGGGGATTGATCTAATTAAATCTTCGAAAGAGCACACGGTAGATAAAGAAGTTGAAAAGATTAAAGCAAAATACCTGACTGAACCGGATAGTGACAATTCACCCCCTACTGTCAAAAAGAACAAAGGGTTTGGAAAACAGGCTATTGAAGATTATGAAGGTCATCGAAGTGATACAGCGATTCCGGATGCGCCAACCCGAGTACCACGTAATCCAGGATTAAGTTTGTCACCTTCCAAGGCATTACCTGAACTTCCAAAAGCTGATGAGGTTGCAGGGCAAGTATTCACTAAAAAGACCGGTGCTCCAAAAGGTCCTACTGCAGATGAGATTACAAACAATCCTTTAGCTCAGAAGTATAGAAAACGAGCAGAGTATGAAGGTGAAGTTAAACTTAAACCTGAAGAGACAAAGGCTGAGAAAGAGTTTGCAGAGAAAGCTGAAAGCCATGGATATAAATTCAGCACAGAGTTTGAAATGTATCTGCCAATTGTTGAAGGGTCGAAAGAAGCTTTGACTAAAGAGGAAATGTCTGACTTGATCGAGGGCAGATTTTTACCTCGAGCATCTTCACATAAAAAAGTTGAGTATGAGGGAAGATCGCGTGACTTAGATGGCTTTGCATCGATTGACCTTTACAAGTTCGATGATGAGTTGGGAATGTATGTTTCTAGCAATCCGTTTATAGCTGATCAACACATGACTATAGATGACATGAAAGAAAAAATGGCAAGCCATGGTGATAAGGTAAGAATTGACGCGGCTGCTGATGAACAAGGATACACTCCGATGCCAGGTATGGAAGGATTGTATCAAAATGAAGAGGGGGATATCAGACCAGCTGAAGACTTTAAATAAGTACTTGGGCTACCCGGTAGATGCTTACCGGGTAGTCCTTTTTAATTAAAAATCAAGGCCGGCTGTTTATCGATTGAAAAGCAAGTGCGGCATCTAGGTTCATAACATTCTTCCCCACCCACAAGAATCGTCTCATCATCATAGCTTGCAGGCGATCCATTGATCAGGCGCTGGGAAAAGTTTGCTTCAGCTGCACATGAGGTGCAGATCGCACGGAGTTTGGCAACTTCATCTGCCATGGCAAGTAAGGTTGGAACGATACCAAAGGGCTCGCCTCGGAAATCCAGATCAAGACCGGCTACAATAACGCGGGTGCCTTGATTCAGCCATTTGTGGATCACTCCAATGGCTTTTTCAGGGAAAAACTGGATCTCATCAATCCCGACAACATCAATCGATTGGTCTACAAGTTGTTCCAGTGTTTTAATGCTGTCCTCACAACTGCCAAGCGGATAGGCCTCACGGCTTGCTCCACCGTGGCTCACAATGCAGGAGTAGGACTTTCTGTTGTCCAGTTCATGTTTAATAGTCAGAACTTTCTTCTTAGCGTATTCTGCCCGTCTTAGGCGGTACATCAATTCTTCACATTGTCCGGAAAACATAGATCCGCAAATGACTTCGAGCTTACCTGAAGTGTTTCTCATAAATGTCCTTTTCGCTAAATTGTATACCGAAACGAATTTATAAAGAGAGGACTTTATGGGATTTGAACAGTTGTCATGGATCTTGGTTGCGATCTCACTTGCCGGAAACTAGTTTGTGTTCAAGAAAAACGTTCTCGGGCCGTGGCT
>CAZOAX010000417.1:0-2006 GCA_964577735.1 uncultured bacterium | reverse complement strand
GGAGTCTACTTCTGCGTACGGGCCGGCATAGGAATGGAGAACAAAATCCTCTGGTACGCTCTAAGGATCTTTGGCTGGAGTTTTTTCTGCGTCGTCAATACCAATTACTGGACCTTCATCGATCAATTTTATCACTCGCGCGACTCAAAAAGGCTATTTGCTCTTTTTTCATCTTCAATTTTCATTGGGTTTGGGGTCACAGGGGCGTCTATGCAATCCGGTCTTCCGGACCTTGAAATCGTTTCATTGATTATTATCGGCATTTTAGCAGTCGCCTTTTTCTGGATTACCCGGATTGTCAAGCAACTGCAACCGATCCATAGTGAACACCAGATCGATGTAGCAGTCCCTTCTGATGAATCTTTAGGACAAGTGATCCGTTCGATCACAAAATCCAAGTTTACACTTTGCCTCATGTGCTTGAACTTCCTGATATTCGTTTCGTTCATCCTGACAGAGTACAATTATATGTTTGCTTTTCAGGAGCGCTTTGCGTCAGGGCCTGAAATACCTGTCGATATGGATGAGACATCCCCATTGATGCAGTTCATAGGTAAATGCGTACTTGCTGCAAGCTTGTTCAATTTGATCTTTGGTCTCTTTTTTTACAGCAGGTTCCTACGACGTTTTGGTCTTGGCGGAATGTTATTTATCACACCGGTCATTCTTGTCAGCACCTATACAGGCTGGGCTTTTTCAGATGCACTGATCTTTCCTTTAATGGCATTTTTTGTTGTGGAAAGCACCATCCTTGTCGTGGATGACAATAACTTTAACCTGCTCTTAAACGGTGTTCCACCTAAGCTCAAATATAAGATCCGCGTCTTTATTGAATCATTCTTTGAACCTGTAGGAACACTGACATCTGCTTTTCTTCTTTCTGTGCTCGCCCCCTATAGCCGTATGCTAGCACTTGGTGTGGCCCTTATTGTATTGATCATGAGCCTTGTAATCAGAAAACTCTATCCGCATGCGGTTTACCGCACCTTGATGGAGAACGCCGTTCACTTTGAAAAAACACCAAAGGAATGGTTGCAAAGCTTATCAAAACGAGAAACAAAAGACTCAGAGGCCAAGCTTCTTTCGATCTTGCAACTAGGAGATCCAAAAGCCTTTGACTTTGCCCTTGAAGGGATGATCGATTTTGCCGATCTTAAAATAACCGAAAAGTTCTTGAACGCCCTTGACTCAAGTCCTCCACTTGCAAAAGAAATTTTCATCGAAAAACTTCCTGGTTCCGTGTTTGCATTTGACCCGCGTGTGATCGACCATTTGATCAGCTGGGATGAAGATGATTGTGAACCTGGACTTAAAGGGACGTTGCATCTTTATCTTGCAAAAGCAGGACTTTTATCCCCGCAAAAGGCGCTTGTCGACTTAAAGAGCACCGATTCAGAATTGATTTGCGCAGGGCTCATCGCATTGAAAAAATCAGGCGGTTTTTCAAGCGCAAATACCACGATCGAATTAAGGACTTTCGCTTCGCAATATTTACAAGACCTTTTAAGCTCTGAGGACGAACGCGCTCTCTTGATGGGACTCCAAGTTCTTTCTGTCGATGCCAATAAAGAAGACATCAATATTCTAGTTCCTTACCTGCGACATGAATCCTTGCTTGTTGCTAGAACAGCTGCAAGAGCGATTGCCGACGTCGCAAGCCCAAGATATGCCAAATACGCCAAAACATTGCTGCATTACATCACAACTAAATCCGATAACGAGTTCAGGATATCTCTACTGCGAGCATTAGGCCGAATGGGGGATACTTCACTTGTACGGGAAATCTTATTGAACTCCGTTCACTTAAGGCCCAACGAAAGAAGGCAGATCGAAAAGATCATCTTCAAGATGGGCCTGAAAACAGTTCCATCCCTATTAAGTGTTACAAAAGATACCGAACTGCATGACAGAAGCCGTTTGCTTGCCGGAAAAATTCTAGGAAGACTAGCTCTGCCACAACTTAAAGCTAACCTTCCCAATATCATTAAGCAAGAGATTGAAAGAGC
>CAZOAX010000416.1:0-2009 GCA_964577735.1 uncultured bacterium | reverse complement strand
ATGACCAACCAAATTGCAGACGCCCTCTCCCTCCTCCTTGAAACTGAAGACGTCGCCGTCTCCCTCGTTGCAACCCACTATTGCGTCATTGCTAGAGGAGTAGAGGACGATCATGGCCACACTGTGACAAACTCCCTTTTTGGCAAATTCAATTCAGATCCGGCACTCCGCAAAGAATTCTACGACGCCATCTCCAGGTCCAACGACTAAATTCTCTTTTTTTACATAAGAATTTGTTATTTTCTTTAAAGGGGGACTTTTTCCTGCTTGTGTTGAATTTTTGTTCAAAACTTGAGAGATATTATAATAAAGATTTATAATGGTTAATATGGACATAACTAAAGCTGAATATATCACAATTGATCAACATCCCTTTCTTCGCCTGATTATTGATGGGAAGGAAGCCTTGATCGGCGACTTTAAATGGAGCCTACTTGAACTTGGGGTCGTCCCGCTTCATAGCAGAGATCCCGACGTCAACTGGGAGACAATCCTGCCTGAAATTCACATTCCCGCCACAGAATATACAGATTCAATTGATTTTAAAGGGTTTACGAACGACCCAGTCATCATCCAAATGGCTTATGAATTTTGGAAAGCCATTAACTCTAATAAGTTTAGCGATGGGCCTATATTAAAATAAGTAAAGTTTATGGAAAACGTAAAGAAAATATTCCATGCAGTTAATACAAACGCAGAGCAAGTACAGGTCAAACGAGAAGGATTTTTCGGACCACGGAAAGTCGTTGTCGGCGACCAGGAAATTCACCTTAAAGATCTTATCACAAAAGTCAACTCCAAGATCGAAAAACTCGTCGTTAAAATAAAAGAAAATCCGCAACTGGATCTTTCAGAAAAAATTAAAGCGGCTAGTGACCTTATTCAAAAATCCAAGCAATTTGAGCGACTGGAAAGAAGCTGCCTTAGGGTCTTTTTTAAAATTTTTGGCATAGGCAGTTCAAGTCTCATTAAAAAAACAGAAAGTAAATTCGAGAGTTTTCGATTCATACTTTTCGCAAGTTCTAATGCAAAAATCCTAATTCTAGACAAAAATGAAGCATTTGATGTTATTAATTTAAAAAGAGCTGGGATCTTTAATCTAGCCAAACACTTTTCATCTATCGAAAGCGATTTAATGAAGGAAATCAACAAGCTTCCCGCCTCTGATCAACCATTAGCCTTACAAAAAATGGCCATCTTGAAAGAAATGGCTTCCTATACCAACACTCTGAAAAAAGATAACTTCAAGCCAAACATCATCGAAAAGCTTGTCATCTATCGAATCGAACTAAAAAATGCCAGGATTACCTTTCCCAAAGAACTGGGCCTTGCGAAAGGCAATCCGGAAGCCGCTGCACAGGGCATTATCACTGATAACGAAGGAAACCTTTTTGACCACTTGAGACAGGAAAAAACTAAAGAAGGTTATGTGTCAGGCGGCAATTCTGCAACAGAACAATTTGCAGCTTATTGTGAAAGCAGAGGAGGCGATTATCGTGTCATTAGACGTTATTACACCCAGCAAGCCAAAGACTCCTGGAGCCCTGAATCATGCAAAATAAAAAGCACATTGGCCAGCTTTCGGAATGTCCCCCAAGACAAAATATGGGGAGGGCCTCAAGGTCTGAAGCAAGCAGCCCATGATGCTAAGGGAAGCGAAACCCTTCTCATGTTCATGGCCTTTACAACGGAAATGATCACACAAACAGATTTTCCCGGAAAAAATAACGATGGAACGGTCAGCATTTTTAGAACCGAATCAAAAGCGGTCCTGGAAATGAACGGTATTCACAACGTAAGCGATACTGAAAGCTATTCCATGAGAAGAGGCTATGCAGAATCCGGATCGATCATCGCCCCTATCATCGCCCATGGTTGCGAAGTCACAGAGCAACGCGTCCCCACTCACCGAGTGATAGGCACTTTTTTTACTGAACGCCTGTTCAATTCCGACCGTGAAAAAGAATTTATCTGTATGTTTGACGATATCCCCTTTAAATACACCCAAT
>CAZOAX010000415.1:0-2017 GCA_964577735.1 uncultured bacterium | reverse complement strand
CTGGTCGTCATGCCAAGTGTTGTATTTACCTTTCTGTTCCTGCATGGCAAACCAATTCAATATTTCGGGGTTGGTTTCAAAATTCTTTCTTATGCGTAATTTGCTTTTATGGTGGCATCCTTGGCAATCGCTATCATCTGGAAAATCAATCCCCTTACCTTCCCAAAAATTTATGATCTGTTTGTGAACCACTCTATCCTCAATCATCGGATAGGTTTTATCAGCCCAATGAATGTCCTCTAAATTTTGAAGTCGATCACCGAAGTTTTTGCAACTAACCGGATAGTTCTTCATTATAGATTCACGGTTCAGATATGTTTCACGCAGGTATGAAACAACCTTTTGTACTTCACCAAAAAGATTAATCAGTTCCAGAATGTTTTCTTTTTTGTCTGTCTTATAGGCTCTGTGCGCTTCATCATATCTGAACCCAATCTGTTCTTTTATAAGTCCGTGTCGAAAATAGCAATATTCAAAAATCGGCTTAATCTTTAGCAGAGTTGTGCAAAACCTTCTCGCCCAAGTCGGAAGGCATCCAGCTTCATCAATAATCTGATCAAATGATTTTCCGCGTACCCAAACAATTTCTTGCCCAATATATTGCTCCAAATCCATCAAGGCTTTCAGTGTCTTTTCATCTTCAGCGGTTGCAATGAAATTACCTTTAAGTTTTTCTAATGCATATCTGGTGATAGATAAATCTTTGGGAGCGGCTGGTTTGTAATCTATGCAGACACAGGCGAAAATATTCAAGTCAGCCGGATAATGTACGGCCATGTAGCTTGAAGTTTTTCCACCGGACAAAGAATTTACAGTTATCATTTTATTCAGTTTCGTTTTCACCGCTCACACCGGCAAGCTGCGCAAGCCCGTGTGGCTCATTAAAATTCTCTAAGGCCGCAACGACACTATACACTTGATACATTATATTGCTCCTACTCACTTCTAAACACCATAAACATACCATTATTATAAAAGATTATCCTTAATCCACTTCCTGCACACGGGTATCTTCTTATACAGTTTTGCTATGGCCTCTGGGTTTCGTTCGATTACAACTTCGTGAACCCGATCTTCAAAAGGAATATCCCATTTCCATTCGTTTAAATCATTATGGAAGTCAAACCCAGGATTGTGTTTCTTAAACAACTCCATGTCAAAAATGTGGTTGCGTTCTATCTTTTGGCATAGACGAATATACTCAGGATCAATTTCAGGGTCAATTACTCCAAGCATGAACTGTAGCTTGCGCTTTTCGTCCAGGATGTTCTTTGCCGGGGAGTTACTTAACACATAGGCCAGCCGGAATCTTTTGGCCTTTGGAATTAGGCCCAGATAAGTATGCCCCTGCCATTCGTAGTCTGTGTTCACCTTCTTATCCATTTTGGCGTTCAGGAAGGTGATCAGGGACCAAGAGGATTTTACGTCAATGATTTCTTCGGCCTCCATTATATCATCTGAATCGCCATCAAAGAAGTCAGGGGTGCCAGAAGTGAACTTATTGGTCAGATTTATTTCGTTCTTTTTAAAGAACTTCTTTTTGACCCTGGCGTAGGTGGTCATGCTGTCCTCTTCTACCTCAATACCTTTCTCCAAGTACTTTGAGGTTATGTCCTCTTCGCGATCGTGGAAGGCCTTGGCGTAGATTTTTACAAGTCTTTTCTTGCAGGTTACCGAAAGCTCAGGGTTGTCGCGCTTGTGGCGGAGCCTGATTAATTCAGCCCTTTGGTTTTCAGTTAGCTTTTCTTTTGCTTCATACTCTGCAATAGTCTTTAGCTGGGTGGGAGTTATCACTCCGTCACCCTCGGTCATTATATCCCCATTAGCTGAGGCGCGGAATAGGATTTCGTCTACGCTCATAGTATGGGGGCTTTGTAGTTCATAACTCTGTGGACGTTTATCAGGGTCCTAACGTCCTTTTCGCAGTACTCTACAATCTTTTTGAGACCATCAGGAACTTCATAGTAGTAGTGGCCAACTTCCGATCCGTCCATTTCATCTTTAGGAGACGGTAGCC
>CAZOAX010000414.1:0-2021 GCA_964577735.1 uncultured bacterium | reverse complement strand
TTGCTTTCACATCTGTGCCTGAAGAGGCTGGAGAAAGACGATGGAGAATGGTTGTGACTCTTTTCTTTGGGGATGCCACGGTTGGAGTTGTAATATGAGCGGTGAGATTTGAAATATTATTAGGTTTTGAAACTTCATCTGAAACAGCTGTTTCAGAATTTACCGTTGTTTTGCTACTGGATATGGAATTAGCCATAGGTTCCTCATTAAAGGTTATGGCTTTAAAGATTACCTCGTCGCTGGGATAATTGTCTATTTTGTAAAAAAAGCTCTTCTCATATGAGAAGAGCTTTTAATAATTAAAGTCCGAATGAATTTTTGATATCTTCAAATGTCATGAAGTCACCGGATGCATCAATACCGTACATTCCTTGCATATCAAGTTTCCAACCCATATCTTTCAATAAAGCGATGTCATCATCTGAAAGACAACACACTGGCTTTTGATCATTGTTGTTATTGGTCTTTTGAATTAATGATGCTTTTTCTTCTTCTTCAAGCTGCTGCGCTAAAGCAAGGTTCGCTGCTTCTTCTTTTTCTTTCGCTTCTTTAGTCTCAAGCTTGAATTGAGCTAAAAGATTTTGTGCGATTGCTTCATCATCTTCAACACTGTTTGACTCAAAATCTTTCCAGGTTTTGATATCATTGTTTTTGTTGATAAAGCACTCTAGTTCACTGTTGTAGGTAAATCCTTGCTTTCTAGCCTCATCAATAATTTTTTGAGATTGATCTTTATCCGTATAATTCGTGTGACTTATAGCGTTTTGATCCAGACGATCTCTAAGCGCTTTCATTTTTCCTGCAGCTTCACTCAAATCAACTCCTGCTGTAGGAAAAACTGGTGAAGAATTCACTTTATTGGAATGTTTTACTTCAGTTTTTTGTACGTTCGAGGGCGATGAAATAACGATTGAAGGAAATGGTCTTGGAAGAGCATTGAGCGGCTTAGGAAGAATGATATCAAGGCCTTTTGCATTCGTATCTTCTACAACAATAGGCATAGGCAGATCACCAGGAAACACTGGTGGCAAATCATCCGGTGGAAGATCTGTATTAAACGGTGCATTCATTGGAGGCGGAAGGCTGTTTATATCGATAGCAATCGGCTGAGGCAGCTGGTTATTTGTATTGTTGTTATTGACTTGAGGCAATGTGCGGGAAAGCATAGAGGCAAGAGATTTGACACTTGGCTTATTTTGTAATGCATTTTGGTCTTGACCAGTCACCTGCTGACCATTTGGTTGACGAGGAAAATTTACACTCATTTAAAACTCCTATTAGTAATTAGTAAAATTATTGACCTGAAAAATATCATTTTCAGTTTGATTATAGTATCTTTCGACCAGCATCTCAAAACTCATTCGGTTATATTCATTTGAAAAAGTACCGGAATTAGGATCATAGCTGTAAAGTCTGATCTCTGCGATATGGATCGCATTTTTAATTTGGTCAAAAGTTAAGCAATCGCCTGAAGGTGAAATTGCAAATAGTCCTTTATCCTCAACAATCCAGTTATTGTCCGCCAAGTTTTTTAGCAAGAAATCAAAATCGGGAAACTTATCGCCGGGAAATACAGGCGGCAAATCCACCGGAGGGAGATCTGCGTTGTAGTTGTGGCTTGAATTGTTATTGTTTGTGTTTTGCTTTGGCAATGTATCCAAAGCCACATAATCCTTGATGCGTTCTTTAATTTCATCAAATGTTGCAAATAGACCTGTTGGAGACATTACAAACCCGCCTGCCTCGCAAACATCCCACTTTTGTGATGCCAAGTGCTTGAGAACCTTGCTAAAGTCATCTTCATCACTTTTTACTTCGGTTTTGCCGCTCTTTTTTGTGTATTCTGTTTTAGCTGGGATACAATCAAGATTTGAGATCCGGTCTACCTGGCTATTATTTAAGGGAACTGTAGATGAAGAAATAGTCGTTTCACTGTCGTTTTTTGTTTTGTGGGTAGCATTAATGCGGGCAAATTTAAAAAGTGTATAATTTTATTAGCGAGGGGTATTATTTTTTTTTTT
>CAZOAX010000413.1:0-2042 GCA_964577735.1 uncultured bacterium | reverse complement strand
GTGAGCGTATTCGTATCAGGATCAAAAAAATGTTGGATTTTCATAGTTCATGTTTCCCCAAATTGTTTCTATTTCAGATCTAGCACATGAAATTCAATTATTCAATTGATTTATTGAATGACTTCATTTAAAGTCTTTTTGAGGTCACTATGAGTCAAAGCCTAAATGCCCTTAAGGGTAAGCAATTTGAATACTTTACAACGATGGCCGCGATCCTATCAGGTTTGGCTTCACCGACGCGCGTTCGCTTGCTTCATTTTCTTTCGCAGGGAGACTTTAATGTTGAAACACTCTCTAAAAAAATTGATCAGAGCGTAGCCAATACCTCCATGCATCTAAGGAAAATGCTGGCGGAAAATATTGTCAGAGTATCGACCCAAGGTCAAAAACGCATCTATCAGTTGAATCCAGCAGCCCTAGCCTTCTGGGAATCTTGTCAAGACTTTGCTCAGTTAGTAAATCCGTCTCTCGACTTAGATAAAGAAAACTCGGACATAAACTGGCAAGAGGATCTAATAAAAACTTTAAATATGGCAAAAAAAGGGAGACTGATTTTTTTAGATGCCAGACCGCACGATGAACCCACACCTCCTGGTTTAAATGAATTGCACATTCTCAAAATCCCTAGCTCAGAAATTGAGAAAAAGATTGAGATAATTCCCAAAAATAAGACTGTGCTGGTTTTCTGTAGAGGCCGTTTCTGTGCTCTTTCTGCGTGGACCGTTCAAGAGCTTAGAAAACATGGAGTCCAAGCCTTTCGATTAAATTCGTCATGGTATGCCTTAACCAAAATCCCTAAGGAGGTTTGATGCTGTTTTCATTGATAGGTGGGACCATCATTGGTGCCGCGGTTAGTCTTATGCTGATCTTCAACGGTCGGGTTACAGGAATCAGTGGCATCGTTGCGGGAGCCCTCACGAAAAAGAAAAATGATTTCTCTTGGCGCATCCTTTTTGTAATGGGTCTTATTGCAGGTGGGTTTTTACTACGCTTTTTCCATCCAGCTTCTTTTGAATCCGCCTCGCAGAATATGAACTTATTAGACTATGCTTTCGCTGGATTACTGGTTGGATTCGGCACTGTCTTAGGTAGCGGCTGTACGTCAGGGCATGGAGTTTGTGGGATTTCCCGTTTATCAATGCGCTCATTGACAGCGACGTTAACCTTTATTGCATTTGGCATCGTCAGCGTGCATCTATTTAAATTTTTGAAGGGAGCGCTATGAAAGGATTCATTGCATTCATCGTGGGGCTGCTGTTTGCTATCGGCTTAGGTTACAGCGGGATGACACAAACTCATATCGTCAAAGGCTTCCTAGACATTTCCGGACAGTGGATGCCAAACCTTATCGGAGTTATGGTCGGGGCGATTCTCGTCCATGCGATCGTGTTTCAAATCATCAAAAAAAAATCATCGCCCTTATTAGATACGAAATTTTATTGGCCTGTTTCCAAAAAGATAGACAAAAAGCTCTTGTTGGGTGCAGCCATTTTCGGTCTCGGCTGGGGTTGGGCTGGTATTTGTCCTGGACCGGGGATCGTTTCGCTTGCCAGCTTTAAACCTGAATTCCTAATCTTTATCGTTTGCATGCTTGCTGGCATGTTGATGTTTCAATGGTTTGAAAAACGTAAGCCAAGCAACTAATTAAAATTACTTGATTAATACTCGAAACCGCTCATTGCTCTTGATCCTTATTTAACCAAATGGTTAAATAAGGACATGAGCAGTACAGATTCTCTATCTCTTATCTTTTCAGCATTAAGCGACCCGACGCGTCGGAGCATCCTCGCGCGTTTAAAAAGTGGGGAACTTTCCGTCACGGAACTTGCCACTCCATTCAAAATGAGTTTGCCGGCTATTACCAAACATCTAAAGGTTCTGGAAAAAGCGGGTCTGATCAAAAGAGGAAAAGAGGCGCAGTGGAGACCATGCCAACTCGAAGCCAGAAAATTGAAAGAAGCTGATGATTGGATCGCACTCTATCGTAGTCATTGGGAAGAAAGCTTTGATCGCCTCGATGATTATTTAAAAACCATTCAAGA
>CAZOAX010000412.1:0-2065 GCA_964577735.1 uncultured bacterium | reverse complement strand
ATAGGCATCTTTACCGGCAAAATAAATAATACGGCGCAAGACTTGCTCAGGGCATGTAGCTGAATTAGGGCACTTAAATGCAACAGCCGACTCTTCCCGGACAACAGGCGTTCCACAAGCAGGACAAAATTTTGGCATTTCCCATTTTATCGTGTCAGCAGGTCTCATAGCAAAATTGACTTGAACGACTTTTGGAATGACATCGCCCCCTTTTTCAATGGTAACTGTGTCTCCGATCCGGATGTCTTTTCGATCAACTTCTTCCTGATTATGCAGTGTCGCACGTGCAATCGTAGAGCCTGATACAAATACGGGGACAAGCTCTGCAACAGGAGTCAATACTCCAGTGCGCCCGACTTGAACTGTAATATCCAGGATCTTGGTTTCTGCTTGCTCTGCAGCAAATTTGTAGGCCACTGCATAGCGCGGATTTTTTCCGGCAGCACCAAGGAGTTGCTGTTCTTTTAGATCATTGAGCTTGATGACAATCCCATCGATATCGAAGGGAAAATGTGGCCGTTCCTTTAGAACTTCACCTGCAAACTGAAAGATCTCTTCCACATTAGAGGCTATTGCCACCTGCTTCATGGTAGGGATACCTAAGCTTTTCAAGTATTGGTGGATTTCAAATTGTGTCTTTAGTGGATGCCCTTCCACTTGAGCGATTCCATAAAATACAGTTGAGAGCCCTCTTTTTTCTACTTCTTTTGGGTCGAGCATTTTGAGCGAGCCTGCGGCTGCATTTCGAGGATTGACATACAATGGCTCATCATTTGCCATTTTTTCTTTATTCAAACGCTCAAATTCCTTGTGAGGCATAAAAACCTCACCCCGGATTTCAAGAAGGGCTGGAGGATTATGTAATAGCTTTAAAGGAAGCCCTTTGATGGTGCGGAGATTAGCTGTAATATCATCTCCACTAACGCCATCGCCTCTTGTTGCACCTTGGACAAGTTCGCCATTCACATAAGTCGCAGAAATTGCAAGGCCATCCATTTTTAACTCTAAAGAAAACGTATGATCCTTTCGACCTGTCAACTTGACTACACGCTTAATGAATTGTTCGACTTCTTCCTGGTTGTAGGTATTGGGAAGTGACAGCATAGGCACTCTATGTGCGATCGTTTTAAAACCTTCTGTAAGGGATTCCATCACTCTTTGTGTCGGAGATGAACGTGTGATCCACTCTGGATGTTCTTTTTCAATCGCTTCCAGTTTTTTTAAAAGAAAGTCAAAATCCTGATCTGAGATTTCAGGTGCATGATCGATATAGTAGAGTTTGTTGTGTCGCCAGATTTCTTCGACAAGTGCTGTGTATTCATTTAAATTTGACATCGAATATAAGTGTAGCTAGAGGTGGTAGTTGAAAGGTAATACCATCTTGGGCAATTCCAAGATGTTCATTTATTTTATCGGAGCCCCCATAACGCATAGCATCGGTATTAAAGACTTCCTTGGCCTCCGCTATGTTGGGAACATGAAGATGATAATGAGGGATATAGGTAGGTGTCAAGTGATGAATACAGATCAACTCCTGGGAATTGCTTTTTCTCATATAAACAAGCACGCCATTCTCTTTATCATCGAAGGTCATCCAAGAGAATCCAGCTGGCTCAAAATCCCTTTCAAAAAGAGCAGGTGCATTTAAATAGAAGTGATTGAGTTCTTTGACCATTTGACGGTGAGCACTGTGCTGTGGATAAGCTAAAAGACCCCACTCGAGCTCTCCTTTGCATTTCCACTCATCCCATGTGGCCAGTTCTGCGCCCATGAAAATAAGCTTTTTTCCTGGCTGACAGATCTGAAATGATAGCAGGAGACGCAAATTGGCAAATTTCTGCCAAGCGTCGCCCGGCATCTTGTTTAAAAGACTTTTCTTTCCGTGAACCACTTCATCATGGGAAAGTGCAAGGCAGTAGTGCTCAGAATACATATAAAGCAAGGCAAAGGTCAGTTCATTGTCATGATAGCGTCTATGGATCGGGTCTTTAGAGAAATAGCGCAAGGTGTCATTCATCCAGCCCATATTCCATTTTAAATCAAAGCCGAGTCCCCCTTCTGATGC
>CAZOAX010000411.1:0-2066 GCA_964577735.1 uncultured bacterium | reverse complement strand
AGTGAAATTCAATCCAATCTTTTTATTTTTACCCGTTTTTGGAATCTCCTTATTAGTGTTTTATACCAATTGTGGGGAAGGTCTAAAATCCAATGAAGTAAAATCAAGTCTTTCTGATTTGAACAATGCATCTCGATTTCCAAGTTCGGAACATGATGATGGATTCTTAGATGAAGAAGATGAAGCCGAACTAGAGCCTGAACCAAAGTTTGACGATGATGCGGGGGATGAAACGGCCGGAGGCGAAAGTGAGTCCGAAGTAACGCCTCCTGCAAAGCCACCTAAGCCAGAAAAACATATTCCAAATGTGATGTTTGTGCTGCTGGATGATGTGGGAGTTGATAGCATCGCTTGTACGGGAGAAACGGCTCCGGATATTCATATGCCAAATCTAGAGGCCCGCTGTGCTTCAATGAAAATCTTTCCGCGAACGACTAGCAGTCCAAATTGCACTCCCGCGCGCGCTGCAATTCTCAGTGGACTTTATGGTTTTAGAACGGGTTTAGGGACGGCCATTCTAAGTCACCGTCAAGCGACACCGAGTTTGGATGCAAAATTCAAAATCATTCATAAGTATCTCAGAGAAAATATTCCCAATGTGGCCACTTCAGCAATAGGCAAGTGGCATATTCGTAACCCTCGAGACCCGGTCACTCATGCTCTTGATCTTGGCGTTGGTCATGAGTTTTTACGAGATCGCCCTGAAGATAATGATAAAGAGCGAAGTCGCTATGACGGATATCGATATGTTGATGGCGTATTTAAAGAATTTGAAGGAAAGTACGGTCCAGCTCTCGACGTCAATCATGCCATCAACTGGTCAAAAGCTCGATCCAAAGAAGGTCGACCTTTCTTTGCCTATTTAGGTTTGGACTTAGCTCATAGTCCCTTTCATGTTCCTCCCAAAAACTTGCATTCTTTTAAAGATTTGAATAACTGTAAAATCGAAAACAGGCGCCAGTGTTATCTGGCGATGCTTGAAACTCTAGACACTTTGCTAGAAAGATTGTTTTCAAATCTTCCAGATAACACCTATGTCATGCTAATGTCCGATAATGGCACTCTAGGAAGTATGGTTGAGAAACCGTTTAACCCCGAGCGAGCTAAGAGCACCTTATACAAAGGCGGGGTGCATGTTCCATTGATGGTTTTCGGCCCTCAAATTAAACCTGGCAAATTAGCTCGCAAGGTCTCTAATGTCGATATCTATGCGACCATTGCTGATTTGATAAAGGTGCCTTTGCCTGATGAGATGCCTACAGACTCTGAGAGTTTTAAACTCAATCTTTTTGAAGATGATGAAGCCTTAGGTCGACGATACGCATTTACCGAGCTTTTTGGCTACACCAAACACAAGGAATATAATGGGTGGGCCGTCTTAAAATACAAATACAAATTTATACAATTTGAGGATGGTCGTAGCGAATGCTACGAATATGATCAAGACCCCTTAGAGCTTAGACCTGTGAATGTTCGATCTGCAGAGTGCGCTGAACTTCAAGATTATGGCAGCGATTTAAGAAAAACGAATTACGTTTATAAATAATTTTAATTGTTGATAATGGTTCGAAATCCAACGTGATTTGTTCCAAGGGCGTCTTCTAAAGGTTGTCTAGCCGAAGGCCGGTAGCGAGTGCAAAATTTTGGAGAACATAGGTAGGAACCACCCTTGACCACTTTTTGATTTGATATAGGTTTATGATGATGGTGGTCTCTTGTGAAATCATCAGAAACCAACTCCCATACATTGCCCAGCATGTCGAAAAGTCCATTTTGGTTTGGAGCAAAACAGCCCACGGGTGCTGTTGATGCATAGCCATCATCCTTTGAGTTGTTAGTTGGAAATTCACCCTGCCAAGAATTGATTTTCCATTTTTGTGTTTTCAAAAAAAATAGAAACAATTGGTCTTGAAGGTAAGACATTGAATTTGATCGAGCTGCAAATTCCCATTGAACTTCACTGGGGAGATCTTGGTTTCTCCATTCGGCATAGGCCTTGGCATCCGCATAAGTAATTTGAACTACAGGATGATTCATTCGATTCTCTATGTGACTCTCTGGTCCCT
>CAZOAX010000410.1:0-2106 GCA_964577735.1 uncultured bacterium | reverse complement strand
TTGTTTATGACGATACTCAAGACGGGATAAATCCCTCTTTGAATTGGGAACATAGACATTTACCAGATAAAATTCAGGATATTCAAGGGTAATGGTTCTCCCCTCTTTATCATGATGGTCCATCAAGATCCCATTTTCTACAGATAGAGGTTTTTCCTTAGTAAAAACGCAAGTTCCGCTATACCCCTTCTTCTCTGCCGAGTTCCAATATTGATGATAATCCGGAAGATCAAGTTTCACATCCTCTTTACTTGCCTTGGTCTCCTGTAGACATATAATGTCCGGATTTTGTAAATGCACAAAATCTAAAAATCCCTTCTTCAGTACCGCCCTGATCCCATTCACATTCCAGGAAATAAGCCTCATCGTCATCCCTCACTGTTAAAATCTCATAGCATACAGTAAGGGACCTTAAATCATGCTGTTTGAAACCCTTCAATGGCGATTGCTTGCTTAAGATTTCTTATGAAATGCTCTTGAGTATCATCCCAGTGCTCTTTTCCCCAATGACCATATGACGATCTGTCACTGATTGTGATTTTCATGCCGCATGTACACGCCTTAGGATACGGATCAAATCCAGAGCCATTGATGTTAATCTTCGTCCCCTCAGGAAAGCTTGAACCACCGGTCACAAACTGCAGAAAAGCCTTAAGCTCATCATCCGTTGCCTCATTTTCAATCCAATTTTTTAACCACTGGACCTTTTTACGATATATATGACTGCTACCATATGCAGTGACAACTAGGCCCTCTACAATTTTTTGCCTATCGATCGACCCTTGAATTTTATCGCTCACCTCGGATGGATCTTGACTTCTAAAATTATCCCAATCTGCTAATTCCATTTTCATCCCTAGAGCAACCCTGTAAATCGGATCAACCATCTCGCCAAGCGATACTCCATTAAACTTTTTGACTAATGTTTTATCTTTGAAAATGCCCGCTTGAAGGTCTTTTATAAACTTACCTGGGTCGCCTTCAATTTTAGCAATATCCGGTGAACCATCTTCATCAGTATATTCGTCATATCCAGCTAACATCACAGCTAAGTCTAAATTATCATTTTTGCCTTCGATCATTTTTGCAAGAGACTTTGTATTCAAATCAAGAAGGTTTCTATAATTTTTAATATAAGGCGTTCCTTCTGTATCAAAATGTTTCAACACGGTCTTAGCAATTTTAATATGGCGGTCGTCTGCTTTAAAATCTGCATCTTTTAACGATAATACCGCTTTAAATAGGGCATCCGAAAAAAATCTGCCCGTTGTGATTACGTCCCCCTCAAACCCAAAGCCATTATTAATTTTTGATGCATAGCATTTTGCAAAGATAGCGCCACCTAAGTTTGAAAATGTTTGAGCTTCTTCTTCGTTGCAAATTAAAATACCATCATCACTATTCCCCAATATTTTCGGTAATTTCAATGATCCTTCTACAGCACAGAATAGGGACTTGGATTCTTGCAATGATTCAGTTAATGTGACTATATAATCTCTTTTCAGCCCACCAAAATCAGCTCCAGAACCTTCAGCAAGATTGTGAGCGAGGTATGTAATCCTATTGAAACCACCAGACAAGGAAGCTAATTGATTTAAATGCCATTCGGGGATACATTTGAGACCATCCCGAACAAGTTTAATTTCTGAACGATAAGATGAACTAAGCTTATAAGCCAACATTAACACTGCGTCATATACCGGTTTCATGGATTCGGGCATAGATGCAATGCCCTCTCCTTCAAATTCCAGTTCGCTTGGGTTCTCAGGATTTAAACTAAGCGATAAAAGGCCGACATTGCTTCCTTGATGCACTTTTTCCTGAATATAAATCCTGACATTATCGACCTCTGAATGACGAGAAATAATATAATCCTTGTCATCTACATTTAATGTAGTCGTTTCAGTAGGACTTGATTTAGATACAATGGTCCTGATCAACGTTAAAGAATCTAAAAATTGCGCACGCTTGACGGCTTCTGCATTTGCCACGCTTTGGATCTCGCTCAAAATAACCGGCAATTCAGATGGCAAGTCATCTGTTCCATCGAATTTCAGAGTGCAAACATCATTATCCAAGGCAATCGTTAAAATGCCGGCATCTGTT
>CAZOAX010000409.1:0-2111 GCA_964577735.1 uncultured bacterium | reverse complement strand
CTTAAAAATTTAAGCAAAAAGACACTTAGCCAAATCTTACCACGGGAAATCCGCACCCACATAGTCCTCTCCATGCCTCCAGCCGGGTACAGTAATGCATCCACCTTAAGGAAAATGCGACTTCTATTTCTTGGGGATTTACCCCCTCGCACCCCTATGATAACTTTTGAGAACATCCCGATTAATATACTTGCTCTATGGATCGATCACAATCGAGTCCCGCTCCAAACCCTTAACAAACCCTGTGATGATTTAACAGACCTCCTGCATGAATTAACCTGCGTTGATTTAACCCGTTTTCAACTGGATGACCATTACCTCGTCCTGCAAAAAATACATAAAGTACGCGATCTCACCGTCCAATTTTTTTCAGATCGGGAATTTAACCAGATCATGTCACTTGAACATCTGAATTCCCTTACATTTCGCGTGTGTGGCATTTTAGACACGGATCGTCATTATCTTAAGCAGCTCACTCAATTGACGTCTCTCAGTTTTATCACCTGCTACCACATCACTGATCGCGCGTTAAATGCCTTAAGACATCTAACAGCTCTCACCCATCTTACCATTAGACAATGTGAACAACTGACCGATGCTGTTTTTGAACCTATTTCTACACTTACTCATTTAACAGCCTTGGACATTTCCTACTGCCCGAATTTTACAAATGAGGGCTTATCCAGATTAACCGAATTGCCGCTCCGCATCCTTGACATCACCTACTGCCATAAAATTACAAATACCGGACTTGATAGCTTTAAACTCGAGCACCTCAAGTCCACGTACTGCCATTTGCTGAAAGACCCAAAAAAAACTGTTTAAAACATATCTCAAGGTCACTATATTTGATCTAAAAGGAGAACATGAACGTCACATCAAGTCGCTCCCGCCATCAAAAAGTTTCCCAATCTACCATTCAAAAAAAACATGAGCTGCTCACGCAGAAAGAATTATCTGAAAAAATAAATCAGCTCATGCTGAATGTGGCCAATCTTTCCAAGCATGAACTATATTTATTCATTACAAAAAACCCCTCTGCATTGTCCTGTTATGCAACCAAGACTCCTTCAAAATGGCTTCTTTTCAGTCAAAGCATGCAAACTAAATTTCGTACGGGGTGTAAAACCTCCAGGCTGCTCAGAAAATTAAATGATTTTGTTAAAGCCTATGACCTCATTAATTGCAATCCAACAAACTTGCCTGCCACATTTAATCAAATCTTTCCAAAAGAAATTCGGGAGCTTATCGCGTTTAACATCCCCTCCGAATTTGAAGATAACTCTAGTACTTTAGAAAAAGTAAAGCTTCTCCTTTTAGATGCTATTCCTAATCATGAGCCCTTCACAAAGATCATGGGCATTCCGATCTCCCTTCTTACACCTTGGATCGATCAATTCCAAGTCCCTCTCCATACTCTCAAAATTAATGATAGTGCCGTAAAGCGTTTGCTCCCAAATCTGAAACACGTCAATGTTATTGGTTACCCGGAACAAACGATAACTCAAATGCTTGGCACCTTAAAAGAGGTTCAACATCTCACCTGTAATCATTTGGACAACATTCACATCTCATTAGAAAATTTGACCTCTCTTGATCTCGCTCATTCTGAAAATATGACGGATGAAGATCTCGAAAAGCTCTTATCAATGACAAAACTCATTCATCTCAATCTTTCTAACTGCAATAACATCTCCACTGACGGAATTAATCTCCTAAGACATCTACCGCTTGAATCTCTTGACCTTTCTGACTGCTCCTGGGTGACAGATGAGACGATCATTGAGATCCTCTCTTTTAAAAATCTCAAAAGTTTGAAAATAAAAGGATGCAACGAGGTGACCAATGCAGGAATCGAAAATCTGCTCATACTTTCTAACCTTACGGAACTTGACCTATCTGATTGTAGCCAAATCACAGCGCAAGGACTCAAACTACAAAATGTTCTAAATCACCTGATTGTTCTAAACCTCTCTTACTGTAATCTGACAGATGACGACCTTAAAATTATAGGCAAGTTCACCAATCTCAAAATACTCAAGCTGATCGGATGCACTGAAATTACTGAAAAGGGAATTGAACATCTTAAGTTGCATTTAAAATTGGAACGC
>CAZOAX010000408.1:0-2116 GCA_964577735.1 uncultured bacterium | reverse complement strand
CGGCGACTTAATTCTGGAAAAAAGCCAGGTCGGTGAAGGCAGCGTTTTTAAGTTCTGGATTTCTGTGAAATTACATCATGAGAGTAGCCATGAAAACCTATCTGTAGAAACCGATGAAGAAGACATCGACGATTTTAGTACACCGAGCCAGGCCTTAAATGGGATAAAGATCCTCTTGGTCGATGATGCCCCCGATAATCAATCATTAGTTAAAATGATGCTCAATCATGTTGGCGCTGACGTCGATGTTGCGTCTGATGGAAACGAAGGCGTTTCTTTAGCTACGGAACATGATTATGATGTGATACTTATGGATTTGCAGATGCCAAATCTTGACGGCTATCAGGCAACTCGAATCCTTCGCCAAAATGGTTTTCAAAAACCGATTATAGCGTTGACGGCCCATGCCATGAAAGAAGAGAGAGACCGGTGTTTGCAGATCGGCTTTAACGATCATTTTTGTAAACCCATAGACTTCAAGAAAATATTTACTAGCATTAAGAATTTTGCTGAATCTACGCATTTAGCTCGGTCGCAAACGAACAAGGACCATGAAGTATCGCCTCATGTAAAAAGCAATGAAACCATGATGAAGAGGCAGTACGTCGTTGGCTCGAGTCCTAACGGAGTTTAAGTGGCGAACGAAAAGTCAATAGATGATGACGTCAAGATTTTCATCAGAAATGTCATCGAATCCTTTGAGCACATGGAGATCCTCCTGCTCTTGCATGCCAATCCTGAAAAGGAATGGTCGGCGCGGGACGTATGTAATAAATTACGCAATGATTATGACTCGGCCATCAATCGTCTGGCTGACCTGGAAGCTAAAGGACTGCTAGAATCCAGGACCAGCGGAACCTTGTATTATCGATTCAAGCCTAAAAAAGACTCACTCACCAAGACAGTCGACAAGTTAGCTCGAACCTATTTAGAAAGGCGCGTGACGGTCATAAATCTGATTTTTTCGAAACCACATGAAAAAATACAGGTGTTCGCCGAGGCCTTTAAGATAAGAAAGGATTAAACATGGCCCCGTTTGTTTATTTATTATGCACGATTGCGAGTTTCATTTGCATGATGATGCTGATTCGAGCATACCTCAATTCAAGGCAACGGCTTTTGATTTGGAGTTCGCTATGTTTTCTCGGATTAACAGCAAACAATGTATTGCTTTTTGTTGACGCGATTACATTGCCTGATGTTAATTTGAGCATTTACCGAGGGATTGCAGGTATGCTGGGGATTGGCTCCCTTCTTTATGGACTGATTTTCGAGGCGATCTAGAATTAGGAATGATTATGTTAAGTGACCTAACAAATGCTTATTTAGCCGGCGCTTTCATGATGGCCTCCATCGTGGCTGGTCTTTTATTCCAACATTTCTGGCAGCAAACTGGAGATAAATTTTTCCGGTCTTTCTCCATAGCCTTTTGGCTATTAGCTATCGAGCGGGTCGCCTACTTATTATTAAACGCGAAATATGAGGATCGAAGTTTCATTTATTTAATCCGGTTTGTTGCTTATATCGTGATCATACTTGCGATTTTGAACAAGAACCGGGAAAAATCTAAGGGATGAAATAAAAACTACTGCTACTCATATAAGTTAAATCCTCAGCATCACCGTCTTGACAAACCGCCGTAATCACAACGAGACCTTTCTGCCCTTGAACTGTCAAACTTTCGCTTTGCCCACGATCTTCCAAAGCTACATGCCAATAGGGAATTGTTTTTCCTCCCGGGCATGGCGCTGTTAGTTCCAAGGCTTCATCTTTTGCTAAAATTAGAGCTGTTGGCTTTAGTGTTAGAACCTCCAGCTGGTCCATGTTTTGATTAAGAAATAGACTCAAGCTAGCCGTAACATGCTGCTGTTTTGCATCTTTTGCTAGAGCTGTAATTTCATGAAAGCCCGGCCTATCAAGAAAAATTTCCATGCTTAAATCTTCACTTGCTGCTTCCCTAGATGCCAAAACACTGAACTCCTCATTCAAAGTATATTGAACACCGGTGATGCCTGCATTCGCCTGATTCGCATCAGTTTGGCCACTTGCTGAACGGGAGCTTGGATGAGGAAAAACCCGCAACCAGAGACCTTTTTTTTCGTTATTTGTTTGCTGA
>CAZOAX010000407.1:0-2125 GCA_964577735.1 uncultured bacterium | reverse complement strand
GTTTCCAGAGAGAGAAGCGCCCGTAATTATTAATTTATATTGACAAACAACGCGTGCTTAGTTTATAATAAGTTAAATTTTTTAATAAATATTAAAAAGGCAACATCATTATGAAGAAAACGTTAAATCTTCTCACACTTTCGATGTTAATTTTTTCTTTTTCTATTTTAAGTGCGGCGACGGTGAATTTCCCGATCGATCAGCCGGTTATTCAAAAAATTGAAGAATGGTCTAGAAAAATTATTACTAAACCGCGCTTCGGTTACGTGGACAAGGGCTTAAATTACCGAAGTATGCAAACAATTTTGACACTTAAAGAAATTGATACACCTCAGTGGAATCTAGAGGCTTATTATCTGGAAGGATGGCTTGGAAAAGAAGCGGCCCCGGATGACATGAGCTTGATCACAGTAAAGCCTTTTTCCTATACATTTACTAATCCTTCTCATATCTCAACACTAGTTACTGGCACCATAGGAGATTCTATAATATCGCATACGTATGGAAGAAATAATTATCTTGATACTCATCTTTCAGCTCTATGGTACCTCCATGAACGAGAGCTGGCAGTTGGAGATAAATTTACAGTCGATTTTAAATTTGGTAATGAATGGTTCAATTATGAAATTTTAAGCATCAACGATGAGACTGTTGAGTATTCTGTAGAAATAGTGACTTGTCATGTTACGCTCCACGGCCAAGGATTTTGGAATAGAAACAATGGATTAGTGGGTGAATTTTCTGCATATGGGAAAGATATGCATGAAGTGGATTTCAGATTTTCCTCTTTTCCCCAAGAATAGAGATTGAATTACCCGGCCTTAAAGGACCGGGTTTCTTTATGAGTTTTCGAGATATTCCTTTTTTTGTTCCTCTCGTTTTAGTTTCATGGCACTTTGGAATTTTTCATAGGTTGGGTAAGGAACGTCAAAAGATGGGTCAATTTTCTTACAGTAGAAGTAAATCGGAAATCCCATGGTGCCTTTTTCGATGTAGGAACATTGCTGGAAGCCTTCTTGTTCATAAACTGAAATCATATGCGTGTTGTCAACTGCGACACAAAGCGTCAGGTAGTCAAGAAGTGGATAATGTGCTAGCAGGAGGCTCAATTGTTCGCGTAAATTTTCTACCATACGGAGTGATGGGTATTCTATCTTTCGCCCCAGCATATTGAGATGGAACAGGTCTATGCCCTCAACGTTTACATGTGTGCCATAAGAGCATGCGATCATGGACTCATTTTCTTTAGCAACAAGACAGAAGGTGTCTTTGGAAGTTAGAATTTGACGATAAAATTCCACTTCTGCTGTTTGTCCAAGTGATTCCAAACAGATGAGGCTAATCGCTTGTGCAATGGCCAAAAGGTCGCTTTTTAAGGGATCGACTTGCACTAACTTAATTTCAAATTCATTTTTACCGGATTCCGCAAGTCTAATAATGGTCTCGAATGTGTATTTACGTGGTTCTCTGTCTTTTAGAGAAAGCGTAAAGCTTCCTTCACGCAAAAGCTCAAGCCATGCTGCCATGGCTTTTTCCTCAGTGGCTACATGACGTGTGATTTTTAGTGCATTCGAATAGATAGATCTAGCTTTTTCTACATTTTCCACCGTGGAATTTAAGCTTGGCAAAAAATCATTCCATAGCTGCTGTAGATAGGTATCAGAAGTGTTCATTGATTCCTCATCATGGTTTAAAACTATATTTTATTTGAAGGCATGGACAATTAAAGATCAACGGAATATCTTCCAAAACAAATTTTTGAAAAGGATAAGAAATGACTTCAAACGCTACAGCTATTCCATCGACAGGCATACAATTTAAATCGACGGCATCGCCGGTCAGGAAATGGATGCATGAACATCCTACCGTCCAAAATATATTAATCGTTGCTTTAGGGATATGGGGCATAAAAACGTTTTATGAAGGAATTCAAAGCTACTCATTGCAGAAGACATTTATTGGCTGCACATTAATGGGAAGTGCATACCTATTGCAAAAGGCACTTCCGATCTTTGTTCCGCCGACATTCAATCCCGTTAATAATGCATTTAGGACAGAGACATGCAGAGGAGTTTCACTTTCCTATCAAGGTAACCTACCCGTTCTGACGATACCAAAAGATGTA
>CAZOAX010000406.1:0-2135 GCA_964577735.1 uncultured bacterium | reverse complement strand
ACAATACAAGAAAAAGATCTAAATGTAAGATTATCTTTCTTTCCTGAACGTAAATCTTGAACTAGAGAAGGAGAAACACCCGCATCTTTCGCAAGCCTTCTAATAGATATATGATCTTCTTCCATTGCGGCAAGTAGTAGCTCTGAAAGAATAAACTCCTTATATCCTTTTTCTAAATCTTTTTCAAAATCCACGTCTTCATGGATCAGCCTTTCATACGTAGAAGAAAAGCCTTTTTTTCTTTATTCATAGTAGACTCCTTGCTCGACTCTGACTTTATAATCACGTTGAAAAGCTAGAGCTTTTTTCTTTTCTACAGGCGATAGCTTATCATGCTTTTTTTCAAAAGCATTTGTGATATTGATTTTCTTTCCTGAATAAAAAAAGCACAAAAATCGATCTGGTTTAGGCTTGAACGCATAAACCCCATCTCCCTCATGCCTAAATTTTGTAATGTTCATTATTTTCCCCATCTTAGCCATCGTCATAAATAATTCAAATGCCTCTATCTTTCTCGCTCGATCTAATTCATCAAAATAAGCCTTAGCTGGGCTTTTGCCTCGGTCATTATAGTACCATTCTATGGTAAATTCAGACCCTTGGTATACAATGAATTCTTTAGACATCAGCACCTTATACTTTAATTTAATTGTACTAACAAATTAATTTAAATGCAACTAGATTTAGGTACAGTCTACACTCAGGATTGAGTAGTTGTTTCAAAATATGATCGACCTCAGGTAAGCTTTCGGCAAATATTGCAAGGCGTGAGGTCGGTTATGTTTATTCCAAGTCATTTGAAAGTGGCAAGCCCCTATTGTAGGCGTTCATTTTGCCAGGATAAGCATTGGGCCAAGGAGCTTAATGATAGGGCATTTCCTGGAGAAGCGCTTAATCTTACAAAAGTGCGCCCTGTCACGATCGAAAGTCATCCAATTAGACAGTTGAATCGCTTTTTTCGCGAAATGGTGACACGGAACGAGGTCGCTGCGATGAAAGTGGCTTTATCCGAAACCGACACTTTTGCAAAAGTGCGTGTGCTTACAAACACCCTGCACATTGCCGCAAGGGCTGGCTCTTTGGAAATGACTAAGGTTCTGATCGAAAATGGGGCCTGTGTTAATGAACGGTACGGAAATATCAAAGCTGAATGGCTTTACCAGGATTTGATTAAAGAAGACTATAATGAAAACAAGGGCCCCTCTCCCCTCATGTTTGCTGCCATGCATCAAAAACATGAGGTCGCAAAAATCCTCATTGAACATCAGGCCGATGTCAACCAAGTGGCAGATCTTTTAAATGTGGATGATCCGGAATTTAAATTTTATTCCCATGTGGTTCCCCTTCATTATGCTGCGGCCAATTGTGACTATGAAATGTTGAGCCTGCTTCTAAACAATAAAGCAGACCCGAATATTCAAAATGGATATGGGGAAAGCCCTCTTTTGACAGCTGTTTGGAAAGGGCATACACAAGGTGTAAAGTTGCTTATGATGCATGGAGCGGATCCAAAACAAATAAATCAATGGGGGGTTCCCATGACCGGATTTACAACTAATTTTGAAATAGAGAAATTGCTCACTCGTGAATAAGCTACTATATGCATGGGCTTTTTCAAGCCTATTCCTGTTTGGGGATTCGATTGAGCCAGATGTCAACCGGACTCATGGTTTCTTTGATATTGCGTTCAAAAACGATTATATCACGCCCCGAGGCTTGCTTGTCACAAATACAGGTCTAACGATTCAAACGTTGCTTGGGCTATATGTAGATGTTTACAATGATTCTTGCGGAAATAAAGCTTCCATCACCCTTGGTATTTGGAATGATCTTTGGACAGATCAAGGAAATCCTTATGTGGGTGCTTGGAATGAAATGGATTGGTTTGCCGGGATCACCACACGCATTGCAAACAACTGGCTATTCAATGTGCAGTTCCTGCAATTTGTTAGCCCTCCACACAACTTCAAGCCTGAAAACAACGTCGAGTTCTTATTTGGATACGATGATGGCTTTTTAAACCCTTATGTGAAGTTATTTTGGGCAGTTTCAGGTGACTCAACCGTTGTAGTGGGGCGCAAGCGCCTCCAGTGCCACCACGATAATGCGCACGTCCGCGCAGTTGAGCAGCTCGC
>CAZOAX010000405.1:0-2136 GCA_964577735.1 uncultured bacterium | reverse complement strand
TGTCCTTTGCCTTTCCTCTGTGTTTCAAAAAATTAAGAGTCTATGGAATTATAACACTGCCCATATAAGTGTGAAAAATTCATTCTGCTCTTTACACCCCTCTTCAGACTGCTGAAGCTCTGACGTGAACTTTCTAATAAGAATGCTAAAGTCGAGTCAGTGGCTCTGTGGTGTAATATAACTACCTTTTTAGGAGTCGGGGCGGCCGTTGATGTAGGGAATTTTGCGGAGGTAGTTACCTTCGGAGTCAAAGAGGGTGACTGTTCCTTCACCGTTGATCACTTGAGAAAGAGGTTGCTTGTAGCCTTTACGGTAGTAGTCCCCTTTCTTTAATTTATCGCTTTCGTATTCTTCGATCATCATGAGCTGGCCGTCGCGGTACCAGGCGGTAGAAACACCATTGCGTGTGTTGCCGCTCATTTCACGCTGGCTTTCCATACCTTGGTTATCATACCAGCTTTTGACAAGGCCTTGGATCTTTCCTTCATACCAATAAATGGAAAGTTTAGGAAAAGGATCGGAGCCCATGGGTGGATAGTAAAAAAGCTCTTCTCCATGTTTCAGATCATTTTTAACATGATAGATTTTAGAAAGGTGCCCGGATCTGGTGTAGATCTTTACTTCGCCAAGAGGGACGCCTGAATGGAACTCGTGCAGTTCGCTAAGGGTTTCTTTTCCAAAGACAGCGCGATAACCGTTGCCATTCTTAATTTCAGCAACAGAAGCACCTTCGAGTGAGGTGTAGGAGGCATTCATGAGCCTGCCTTGTACGTATTCTTCTTTTGATGAGATACAAAAGTTAGGCCAGAACCGTATGGATCTTCCCCATTTGAGTCCATTTTGATATTCAGTTGTTTGAAGAATTTCTCCAGATTCAAGATAGACCTTCATTTCACCGGAGATGAGATTGTTTTTATAAGGAACTTCTTTCCAGATGGATCCGCCTGCGTGGTAGTAAACAGCAAGCCCCTCAAGAGAGCCCCTGCAGTAATTAAAAGTCGCTTCAAGCTCACCACATTCGTTAAAGGCTTTAGTGCATCCATCAAACAGCCAGCTCTTTTCAGCTGCAATGCTGATATCTGCTGTTCCTTCTACTATTTTAGCCTCTACTTTAAGGGTTCCATTGGCATACCACTCTCGATATGTTCCAAAGGCGCGGTTGTTCAGAATTTCAAGATATTGCCGGATCTGGCCATTGGGATGATAAGTGGTAATATAGGCTAGGACATCTCCTTTACAGTCTCTTTCAAAGACTCTAAGAACTTTTTGATAGGGCTGATGGGATAGAAAATCTACATCCTGGAAATTTTTCAATCGTTCTGTATTGGCGATCGCCTCTGTCATTCCCTCCCGATCAATGAGATGGATGCTTGAAAGAGGTGGGCGTACTTCATAGTAAAATGTAGGTTTAGGTGCACAGGAAGCAAGTGTCAAAGCTAAAAGTAACGCTCTCAGTTTCATAGGAATTCACGTTTCAAGAGTTTCATGTTGAGTAAAAATACTTCGTTCTTATCGAGGGCTTTTTTCTTTTCCAACTTAAAATCTAATATGACAAGTTGGGGCCTGTTTTGAGCAGGCATGAAATTTCCGATCTGGATCCCTTCGATCAAGGCCAGCATTTTTTGAATGTCATGCAGATTAACTTCTACAGGATGGATCAACGTTTCAGTTGTTTCTTGAAATTGAGGATGGGTTTGTACGACACCTTCTGAAAAGCGGAGTGCATTTCCTGTGCCTGTCAAGAGTTCCAGGCGTTTTTTGATCACTTCATCGTCAGTAAAGCTTTTATGCTGGACAATTTTTTGAAGCCCTTCTATTTCTGGTTCAAGAAAGGTCAAAACTTCCAAATTTTTATCGATATAAAAGTGATCTGCATCTTTGAAGTGGTTGATAACGGTGATATTGGAGGCTTGTTTTTTTTCTTGTTGAAGTGCAGCAAGCTGGACATGTTCGATTTTATCACTGATTTGATTGACACCATGGATTTTTGAGAAAATATTCATTCCGACAAACACAAGAGGGATCAAGCAGAACAACATTCCATAGAGGATTGCTCGACTGAAAGGGATACTGCTAAACATGATTTTTTACTCCCTTGAAGTTACGGATAGATCGTCTTATCTTTAAGAAAGAACG
>CAZOAX010000404.1:0-2145 GCA_964577735.1 uncultured bacterium | reverse complement strand
TTTAGTTGATGCAATTCAAGCATCTAGCCCCGCAGGTGTAGAGTTTTTAGGAGTGACAGCGATCTATGATAGTGTGCCGTTTGTATTTTCTAATGACCCATTTAATGAGCAACTCTATGTGGCTCCAAATGTTGCGGATCCTTTTGAACTCCATCCTTTGCAAGTAGATGGCGGTAGTGGACCTGCTGATTTTTATATCAATAGAGGTCAAACGACCGACCCTGATTTTGGCGGTGGATTTTCAGAGGCTATATGGGTTAATGAGCCGACAACACCTGAAATTTATACCTACGATGAAGTAGGAGCAGGACAATTAGCAGAATTTATCGAAGGAAATTAATATGAGCTTTAACAGACCAGACCAACTCCCAATGTGGGCTGACCAAGATCAAGTAAGCCCCGAGTCTCAACAAAATAACGTTTTGACCCCACCGCCTGCGATGCAACAATACGGTTGGACGTTCAAGCAATTTCCCCCGAGGAACTTTTTTAACTGGCTTGGACGCTATACCTATCGTTGGATAGCTTGGCTTAATCAGCAAGAAGCTCAGTCGGTCGTAACTGATGGAAACGGTACAGGGCTTTTCATAACAGATGGAGCTTTGATTTATCTCTATGCTGTGGATAAAGTGACGCCTGCCAATTACATATTCGCAGTAGGCTATAAAGGTGCAGGAAACGCCCCAGTCTTAAACGTGATTGCTAATAATGTTTTGACTTTAGGTGCAGGAACATCTGGAGGAAATCAAATTATTTCGGGTGGAACTGCGGCAAATATCATAGCTAATGGACAATCTAAACTAATCCCGTAGGAGTAGAAAATGGCATCACCTGTAGAATTATCAGACTTACCCCTAACAACATCCCCAGTCAATGGGGATTTGATGCTCGTGAGAAAAGGTCTTACGGATTATCAGACGACCGTAGGAGCTATCCGAAATATAAATGTTAATGCTCTAAACCCATTGCCAACAGGAAGCCCAGAAACAACCGATGCTTTCTTGATAAATAGGAATATCGCAGGAACTCCAACCAATTTCCAAGTGCCTTTTTATCTAGTTGGGTTTCCGAAAGGAACTAGAATGTGGTTTTGGATGGGGGATCCTCCGCTTGGATGGTCAATCATAAATGGAACAGGGGATCGTCTTTTAGCTGTGGCATCTTTTGATGCAGGTTATGCAGGTGGTGGTGGGGGTGCAGTGACAGGAACTTGGCAACAAGATGGAGTTCCTCTTGGACTTACTCAGATTCCAAACCACCAACATTGGATGCGAGGCGGTTCAAATTCTGATAACAGCAATAACATATACATGGAAGGTGCTAGAACTCCATCAGGGGTGACGCCTGCCTATTCTAAAGGAGCTTGTGTGGGTGTTGTTGATGGTAAGGGAGATGGAAATAATAATCATGACCAATATGGGCAATGCGATCCTCACAATCACGGAGCGACATGGCGTCCACTGGCTAACGTTGGCGTACTAGCGAATAAGGACAACTAATGGAAAGCACAGCCTGCGGAAAAGAATGTCCTTTTGTTAAACAAGGTTTTTGCAGTACTGATAGCGAATGCCCTAATTTTATTGAGACGTGGTGGCAAAAAGGTCAAGAGACCCAGCCAGTGAAATTAAGGGATTGTTCGCCTAAACGTATGGTTTTGCAACAGCAAGTTATGCAAGCGAAGTTTGAGTGTGTTCAACAGGCTCTAGAGCAAAGCCGAAATCAATATGCCGAACTGACAAATTATTTAAAAAATTTGATAGAAACAAGCAAACAAATTCTCTCACAAAAGGATCTGCCTTATGAAAAAATACTTTCTGTTGAGCATGATGGCTCTAAGTCTGAATAGCTGTACAATCAGTTTTCAGAATATCTCGACGCACGGTGTGGCTACGGATCTTGTAGACGAGAATCAAGCGGCAACAGCAGACGTGAAACCAGTAGTTTCAATTCCTGCTACAGCTCTTTAAATAAAGCCCCTATGACCCTGTGTCATAGGAGCCAGTCTTTCGTCATGAATCTTGGGATGATTCTAGGAATATTATTTTTTTTGATCTACTAATTTAGTAGATTTTAGTCGAAATTAGTATTTGTATTTTTGGGATGTAAAATTTTGCAACGGTTTTACATCCTAAAAATACGTTCATG
>CAZOAX010000403.1:0-2147 GCA_964577735.1 uncultured bacterium | reverse complement strand
ATTTCCATGACAAAACTTTGGTGGCGAAAGTTCTTAATCGCTATTTTAATCCAGAAGGGCGTAAACAGGGAGAATCCTATAAAAACCATCCCATGCCTCTCTTAGAAGGAGGCGATATGTTTCAGCGCCTGGTAACCCTGGCAAGTTTCGTCGAAGTCTATTTAGCAAAGGAAGGCCATCAGGGAATGGTCGGAATTAATCTTCTCGAGAAAATCCAAGTTGCGACTTTAGCTAGTTTGTACGGAGCCATGCTCGCCAATGTCGACTATGTATTGATGGGTGCTGGAATTCCCAAGGAAATTCCAGGAATTCTAGACCAATTTTCGCACCAACAACCTGCTAGTTTAAAAATAAATGTCATTGGTGAAACAGCAGCTGATAAGTTCCAGCAGACTTATGATCCCCAGCACTTGTTCCCTCGTTATGCGGATTTTTCTAGACCGTTACATCGGCCGAAGTTTTTAGCTATTGTCTCATCCACGAGCCTCGCCCAGTTCTTATTTAAAAAAGCAAATGGGCCCATTGATGGTTTCGTGGTGGAGCATCATAGTGCTGGCGGGCACAACGCACCCCCTCGCAACAACAAAGAAACGGATCCAAATGGTGAAGTCCTTTACAGCGCGAAAGACGAAGTCAACTATGAGGACTTTCGAAAAATGGGGAAACCATTTTGGTTAGCAGGGTCTATGGGGTCGCCAGAGGGATTGCAGGACGCTTTGAAGTTAGGAGCAGCCGGGATTCAAGTCGGCACTGCTTTTGCATTCTGCGAAGAATCTGGGTTGGACGGGAAAATTAAGAAAAAAATCCTTAAAGATATTGCTCGCAATCCATCGATGGCTTCAACCGGCACAAAGCATATTTATACAGATCGGTTCGCTTCACCCACCGGATTCCCCTTCAAAGTCCTGGCATTGGAAGGATCCTTATCTGAGGAAGCGATTTACAAGAGTCGAGAAAGGATCTGTGATTTAGGATACCTCAGACAGATTGCCCTTCATCAAGGAAAAGTTGTTTATCGATGCCCTGCCGAACCCGTTGCGGCGTATGTTAGCAAAGGTGGCGATGAGCAGGACACCCATGGGCGTAAGTGCCTTTGTAACGGGCTGATGGCGAATGTCGGGTTGGAGCAAGTTCGTGACCAAGGTTTGCAAGAGAAACCTTTACTGACAGCAGGGGAAGACATTGTGCATTTAGCACAATTTTTCCCTCCGGATGACCCTAGCTACTCGGCTCAAGATGTTTTGGATTATATTTTGAAACGAGATGTTTCAATTAAACCAAATTATTGGGATAGAGCAGTTCACCCCTAGTTTGTAAAAATTCAAGAAATCCTCTGCCAGCAAACACTGGGTTTTTTAATAAAAAAATTCCCACACGTAAGAGCGTGTGGGAATTTAGTTGAATGAATCTTTCCGAAATGCCTGTCGATTAATTACTCGACAATAATTTTTCCTTTAGCTTTTTTAGATTCAGCAATTTTTGCTTCTAAATCAGCGATAGTTTTATCGAGGTTCGAAGCTTCAGATTTAACAGCTTTCAAGGCACTCAATTCGTTATTTAATTTTGCAGTTGACTCAGGAAACTCTTTATTCAAAGCATCTATTTCACTGTTGATGCCACTTACAACTGCTTCACGCTTAGCAAGTTCAGCTTCCCAAGATTTAACAGTTGCGTTAGCTTCTTCAACAGTCTGAAGCCTAAAAGGATTCGTGTAAAAGCACAAAGTGTTCTTACCAGTTACATCTCTGGTAAAAGAACAGGCTTTAGCAGAACCAAGAGTTCTTTGAGCTTCATCACGGGATGCAACACTATTCTCTAAGCGGCTATTTGCATCTAAGATTTTAGAAGAAATAACTTCAGGCAACGCTTTAATTTCCACTTCTTTTGCAGAAATCTTGGAGTCAATACCATCAAACTTTTTGTCAGAACGCTTAGATTTTGCGTCCTTCAAAGAAGCTTCCAGATTTGCTAATTGTTTTTCCAAATCAGATAACTGAATGTTGCCTTCTACAACTTCTTCAGTCTCTTCAGCTGCGGTCTCAGCATTTTTCTTGTCTTTCTTGTCGCCGCACGCGACTGACAATACTGCCATTACTGAAAATAAAACCACGTTCTTTGTTTTCATTTTATGACCCTTTCCAAGTATG
>CAZOAX010000402.1:0-2149 GCA_964577735.1 uncultured bacterium | reverse complement strand
CTGTCGCACGGTCAAAAGTTGCTAAAGCTAAAATCACGATGGATGTATGCGTATCGATGTAAATAAATTTGTCTTTATGGGATTGCAGGAAGAGAAGGCTGCCTTTTTTCAAGATGCGCAAAAGCTTGGGATCATTCAGTTCCAAGAAACCAAAAAAGAGATTACGAATAAAGAAATTCAAACCTATGTTGAGGCTATTCGGATCGTAAGAGCTTTACCTCCTTTGGAACAAGTGGAAGGCGATGCTTATGAATGTGCTTTGGAGATCATTAAACTTAATCAAGAACAGAGCTCTTCTTTAGTCAGCCCTGAGGTGGGCAATTATGTGGTCCAATTTTTTTCAGGGAAAACGGATCATCCTGATTTGATTGAGATCAGTCAAGATCGTTATATGTCCGTAACGAGAGCACCTGTTTCTTATTCAGGGATGACCGAGATCAAAATTAGTGTGCCAGATCCTGCCAAAATAGAAGCCTTGAAACAGATGGCAGCTTATAACAATATTCTTCATCAGGGCCTTATCGAAGCGATCAATAAGGCTCATTTAGCCCGCGTGGAAAATAGCGCAAAAGATCCGATGAACAATCTATTCAGTATCACAGGATGGGTTCCGGTCGATAAAGTGCCATTACTGAAAGATTTAGGTGTATTTGTTAGTGAAGTGGCTGTAAGTTCCGATGATGTGGTTCCCACACATTTGGAAAATGAAAAGCTATCTAAGATTGGCGAAGATGTGATCGGGATATATGATACTCCTTCCACTCAAGATCAAGATCCCTCTCTTTGGGTTTTGATTGGGTTTATTGTGTTCTTTTCGATCATCATTGGTGATGGAGGCTATGGCTCTGTTTATTTGGGATCAGCTTTATTTATTCGCTATAAGTTTCCAGATCTTCAAGGTGTTAAGAAACGAATGTTGAATTTAGCAACATATCTATCAGTTGGATGTATTATCTGGGGGCTTCTAACCTCTTCCTTTTTTGGGATCGATATAAATCCGGATAATCCGATCAGGTCTTTTTCATTAGTTCATTATCTCGCATCTTATAAGAACGGCGAAACAAATGAAATTCTCTTGGAAATCGCCCTTTTTATTGGCGTTATCCACCTCATGACCGGCATGCTCCGCTACATGGGAAGAAACCCTGGCAATATCGGCTGGATAATATTTCTTATCGGCAGCTATCTTTATTTTCCCGTGTTTTTAGATACCCCTTCTCTTTTGAATTACTTTTTTGGCATTCCATTTGCTGTTGGGGGAGAAGTAGGCCTACAAATGATCATGTGCGGCATTGCATGGGCCGTTGGATTTAGCGTTTATCGAAACGGTCTCATCGGATTGACTGAGGTCATGACCCTGGTCCAAGTGTTTGCAGATGGCCTTTCCTATCTAAGATTATATGCGCTTGGATTATCCGGATCTATCCTGAGTTCCACAATTAATAGTATGTCCTCCCACATGCCCTTTTTACTTGCAATTGTTTTGATTGTCCTTGGACATCTGATCAACATGATGCTGGGCATAATGGGAGGTGTCATTCACGGCCTGCGCCTTAACTTCCTCGAGTGGTACCACTACTCCTTTGAAGGGGGCGGCCGTAAATTCAAACCACTTAAAATCAATGAATTGGAGTAAATTATGAACTTAAGCTTTGAAATGGCAGGACCTGCAATTGCACTTGGACTCTCCGCAATTGGAAGCAGCATTGGATGCAGTATCGCAGGCGTCGCCTCCCACGCCGCTATGGCAAGAACAGAAGATGGCCACGGTAAGTTTATTGGGATGGCAGCAGCTCCTTCCTCGCAGGTGATTTATGGCTTTATTTTGATGCTTTTGATGAGTCAAAGCATTCATGCCGGAACGCTTTCACCATTGTCCAGCATTGCTATTGGGTTATTTTGTGGCGGTGCGATCATGCTATCTGCTATCTATCAAGGCAAAGTGTGTGCTGCCGGCATCGAGGCTTCGCTTAAGAATCCCGCTATCTTCGGTAAATGCTTTGCAGCTGTTGGGGTGATCGAGTCCTTTGCGCTCTTTGCCTTCGTCTTCGCCCTCCTTATCATGTAAGCAATAGCAAAAATTCAACACAGAGACACAGACTCGACTTTAGCATTTTTTATGCACTAGTCATCCAGTAGAAGAGTTCTT
>CAZOAX010000401.1:0-2166 GCA_964577735.1 uncultured bacterium | reverse complement strand
ACTTTCCAGTAAACGGAAAATAATCTGATCTTGAAGCGTATGAAGCAGGGGATGTTTTTGATATCTTCTATAGGCAAGTTCAAAGCATTTAACTTCTTCATCATAGTCTTGCATTTGCTCATAAACAAGGGCCTTCCCAAGATATTCAAGAGGGGCTCCAGGTGTTTCATGAAGTTTCTCAAATTCCGTCAAGGCAAGATCGTAATGCTTGGGGTTCTGCTCGGCTTTAGCTTGTTCTATAAGTGTGATGCCAGCTCGCAGGATAGCTTCACGTCCTTCAGCTCTGCCCGCAAAGGCGTAGCTGATCCTGCGGTATTCTGCAAGGGCTTTTTCGTAGTCTTTATGCGCTAAAAACGTGTCGGGGATAGCCAGACAGTTGATCATAATGTTTTGGGTTCCGACAGCGATCCTCAATGCGTCCATTGTGTAATTGCTATCGCGTGCTAGGATGCCTACATGTGTTCCAAGAAGAGGCATCCTGCCGATGTAAGTGAATTGCTCTACTTGATCTATATAAAACCGGATCGTGTTATCGACTTTTTCTATGGCGAGCGTGTGTTCCTGCTCTTCCTTAAGAAAAGCATCCGGCACATAGAGTACTTCAATAGCGTTTCTAAGAAGGGTTGTCGAGCGGTTTTTTTCAGATGAGATCCAAAGGCAATATCCATCATTGATCTGATGTCTTGAGGTGCTTTCAGGGACGTTGAATAAAATGCCGATGCCTTTGCACCCTTCCTCTAGAGTAATCGTGGTCTCAATCCGTATATTTTCAGCAAAAGATTCTTTGGATATCATGAGTTTGACCCATTCAGATATCTCAGCTGTTCTGGTAATGGCTGTATGTTCTGCAAGTAAAATGTGCTCCTGAAACTCCCAATCCAGTTTATTTTTAATTTTCAGCTCGGCAACTTGATGCCATTCAGCACGTCCTTCAATGTAGTTTTCCAGTTCGCGGATGAGCGTGTCAACTGACTGGTAACGCTGAGCCGGGTTTGTTGCGAGGCACTTCATGGCGATCCTGGCAAGGTCTTTCGGAATATCACGATGTGGGGCAGCTTCGATTGGATCGTATAGAACTTCGGCCCCCATGTTCTTTCGGAATAATTTAAGGCTTTTTCTTTTGAAAGGATGCTTTAGCGTTAAAATTTGATATAAGATAACGCCAAGGGAATAAATGTCGGTTTCTTTATTTGCCGGTTGCCCAAGAGCTCTTTCAGGAGCCATGTAGCCAAGGGTTCCGACTACTTTGCCAGCAAGGGTGCTATGTCCCTGCATTTTCATGGATACATCCGGCTCTAAAGTCGGCTCGGAGATCAGTTTTGCAAGGCCCCAGTCAAGGATCAAGACCTCACCGTAAGTTCCTATAATGATGTTTTCGGGCTTTAAATCCCGATGCAGGATAGATTTTGAGTGGGCATAAGCGATGGCTTGGCAAAGAGCAAGGTAAACGCGGATCAAGTAGGGGATTGAACCTGTTAAAACATCTGCTTTATCTCCATTTTTTTCCCCTTCACGAGCAGTGATCAATAAGTATTTAAGTGTATTGCCCTCCACAAATGGCATTGTGTAAAAGGTATGCTCTTTATCACTATTGATCGAATAGATAGGAATGATGGAAGGATGGGTCAATTGACTTGTGAGGTGTGCTTCCCTTAAAAACCGGTTGTGGATCTGCTTAAATCCGAGAAGATCGTCCCGCACTTTTTTAAGTGCAAGCTTCCTTCCGCAAATTGTATCATAAACAAGCAGGACTTCTCCCATTCCTCCTTTTCCAATACTCTTGATCACCCTGTAGGGACCAATGCTCACTGTGCCTTCAGTTGCCGCTTCTACTTGAGGCAGCTTTAAGGAAAATCCACAGTAGGGGCAAAATGCAAGAGAGTCCACGAGGTTTTTGCATCGCTGGCATTGTATTTTGTCTGCTGTCATTTCTTTCCCTTTAACGTTCCCGCTCGCGTACGCGTATTTCACTATAGCAATAAAAAGAAATCAATGATAATCATAAAAGGAAGCAATGGAGTTAATATGCATCGATCCAAAATAGAAGCAATCGGCAATGGGGTATTTTTAATCATCCTCGGCATTCTTTTTTATTTTAACTGGTGGTGGCCGGGAATTTTGATTGATGTGTGGGCTTCTTTAGCTGTACGTAAGGTTTTATCACAT